>DASTBR010000088.1:0-15285 GCA_035711945.1 Dehalococcoidia bacterium | reverse complement strand
CCCCACTCACGGCACTCCGCTTCCCACTCGCGAGCGCGGATCAGCTGCGCCTCACTGCGTGCCAGCGTGATCGTGCCACCTTTGTGAAAGTGGCAGTCGATGCCCTCGGCTGCTGCAACGCGTCCGACTTCGTCGACGGTGTCGAAGAGCGCTTGTTGAGTCGCGATCGCGCCCTCGCGCGACGACTCACGGGCGAGGCGTCCCCACGAAGCCGCGATCAGGGCGCCGCACCAGCCGCCGTTGCGGCCTGAGGCGCCGAAACCCGCGATCTCCTTCTCGAGGATCGCTATTTCCAGGTCTGGCTTCAGCGTCTTCAGGTAGTAGGCGGTCCAGAGGCCGGTAAAGCCCGCCCCAACGATGGCCACATCGACGTCGATGTCTCCGTCAAGGGCTGGTCGTGGCGTAAGCGCCCCGGGCACACTCTCGTGCCAAAAGGACACACTGCGGTAGGCCTCTGCCGCGGGGGATTCCATGTGAAGGAACGGTAGCATCGGTGCTGGTGAGGTGCTGCCATCCTTCAAAATGTCCTGGACTTGATCCATCAGACACTTTCCGTCTAACATATGGTTACATCGGATGAACTATGGATCGGGAGGGATGAATGAAGTTTACAGATGCCGCAGCTGAGGTGCTCTGGAAGGTCGGTCAAGGGCGGGCCATGCACTACGCCGACATAACGGATGAGGCTCTACGTCGCCAACTGATCCAGACTCAAGGCCTTACGCCTCAGGACACTATGGACGCTCGTATTGGCGATGAAATCAGAACTCTTGGTCTCCGATCCCGATTCGTCAGAACGGGAAGAGGAATGATTGCGCTGGCAAGGCCAGGTGCCTCTAGCAGACCTGGGGGCCAAGACGAAAGAGTTGGCCGTGCCGGCGACGTCATTCGCCGGCCCATCTCGCCGGCCGGGCAGATCACGCTCGGCTCGCAAGTGCGGAACCGATGGGACGTTGACAGTGTGCTTGTTCACGACAAGGGCTCGCATCTGGTGGTCTATCCAGTCCCCGAAGATCCGATTCGGGCAGCTCGCGGTATCCTCGCCGGTCGAGGCAAAGCAATCTCCGCAGATGAAGCGCGGCGGCTTGGTAGGGATGAGGATGCGAGGATCGAAGCCGAGCGCGAGTCCGTGTCGTGATTCTGCTCGATGCCTACGCTCTGATAGCCCTGTTGCGCGATGAGCCCGCCGCAGATGAGGTGCAGCGACTTCTCGAATCGGAAACCTGCTCCATCAGCGCAGCCAACCTTGCGGAGACTGTCGATCGCACCGTGCGTATCCAGGAGCTGCCTGCAGACGCTGTCGAGCAAACGCTCCTGCCGTTGCTCGAAGCCGTGCCCATTACGGTCACCGAAATCAACCGGGCGGTCGCAATCGAGGGTGGCCTGCTTCGCGCGCGCCACTACAACAGGAGTGCAAGTGCCCTCTCGCTCGCCGACTGTTTGCTACTCGCTTCAGCACTTGCTCTGGGGGCAGCTATAGCGACGGGCGAGGACGCTCTAATTGGCGCGGCGGAGGAAGAGGGCGTCATCGTCCAACACCTCTCCTGACTGGGTCGGCTCCGACTGACGCCAAGGCAAGCATCGCCGCTACCGTCGCCTGCCGGTGGTCCTGCTGCCACGGCGGCCCGGCCTCCCTTCCCATCTGAGCCAGTAGGTCGTCGAGTGCGGCCTCGGAGATCGAAAGCTCAGTGGTGGCCAACCGCTTGATGTCCTTGGGCGATGTGTGAATTACCTCGAGTTCCAGGTCGGTACAGGCATCGGCGATGGCGGCACGGAACATCTCGCCCTCCGCGCTGTGGCGAAGGGTGTGGACATGCAAGATGCGCTCCAGCGGCGGTAGCTTGCGGACGTCGGCCGCGATGCCAACGGCGATCAGCGAATGGCCCCGAGCTTTCAGCTCAGCCTTCACCCTGCTGACCTCACGGCCGGCTGCAAGAACGGCGGCCGCGCTGGCCTCGGCGACGAGCCGCTTGCCGTCTGCGGCCGGAAGGTTCGCGGCGACATGATAGGCCTCGCGTGGTAGGTCGCTGCCCATCAGGTTCAGTCGCTGCCGGTCGACCAGAACGGGCCGCCGTGCGTCCCCGCCGATGGCGACCATGACCGCCCAGCCCGTGTGATGACGCACGCCCAGCGCGACGTCAGCCGGCATCAGTTGACGCAGACGATCGAGCAGTCGCGGCCGTGGATGCGCTCTGCTTCCAGGAGCGCTTCTTCGACGCTCGCCGTTGGGACGAAACCAACGTGGCGAGGCACGGCCGGATCGTCGGGCCCGGCGACGAAGACGCGGCCCGCATGGCGCAACCGCTTCAGGGGATGCGTGGCCATGATGGCGTGCACGCCATGGAAGGCGACGCCGTTGCGATAGCGATCGACGTAGTCGGCGTTCGCTGCGAACTCCGGAGCGAAGCGTTCGGTTATCTCGTAGGGATCCTTCGTCGCCGGAAGGACGCGCTCCCAGGCGTCCTTATAAGAAGGGTGGTGCTCCATGTCCCAGCGTTCCGGACAGGGGTTGGCGATGATCACCGAACAGCCAGGCTTGCCGAGCGCCTCGATGTAGCCGCCCAGGTAACCGAGTCCGGTTGAGAGCAGGTTGAGGATCGGATTCGTGTGGGCGAACGCAGCGTACGGGCTCCAGTCCGGCACACCGTAGATGACGACATCCGCAGGTTCAGCCTGCGAGCGCCGGGAGGGCGTCTGGCCGGCAAGGACTTCGATTGCCGCATCCCGAGTCTCGCGAACGCCGCCGGCGAAAACCTGCCTGACCGTCGTCGGATTGGCCAGTATCGTCTCGATCTTGAAAACGCGGCGCTTGAGCCTCGGTTCGATCAGCTCACCCATCTCATTGAGCACGGCGTGGAACCGGTTGTCCTTGACTGACATTGACATGCCGTCGGGAGTGTGCGTGTGGCTAATCGAGCGCCAGGTCGACAGGCCGATAGCGACCGACTTCCAGCCGCCGCTGAAGCCCAGGAAGCACGCAGCGTTGACGTAGACGAGAAGGTCGGCTTCGACCGCCGCCCTGTTCAGTTCGACGTCGTAGCCGTTGGGCGTCTGGCCGAGGTGGACAAGGTTGTCGCGATCCTCGGCATCGTGGCAGTAGAGTCGTTCGCCGAAGCGCCCGACGAGGCCGTCGCCGATCATGGTCGCCAACTCCTCGCGGGTCCACTTGCGATGGAGCGCGTTGGCACAAATCAGCGTCACGTCCTCCTCAGCGACGCCTGCGGCGGCTGCTTCGTCGAGGACGGCTTCGATGGCCAGCCTGCGTACGGGGCCGTATGAGGTAACCGTGCCGTCGTCGAAGGCGATGACGACCTTATCGCCAGCCTTCAGTTGGTCACGAACGCGCTCGACGCCCATTGGGTTCTCGATCGCCGTTCGCACGATAGCTTCCTGGTCCACGGGTGAATGCTCGGTTCCGTTGCCTGCCCTCTGGCCTCCGCCGCGACTGACGACGCGCGTTCGCTCGGGTAGGTCGACGGTTAGTGTGCCTTCGCCGTGGGGGATAGTCTGCTCCATGGGTGCCACCAGCCTAACAGCGGTGGCACGCTCTATACTCCGCGCCGATGGACGACCGAATCCTGATCGTGCCGGCGATGTGGGCGCCCGGGATGGGGACGGTAGAGCGCTGGCCGTCAATCCGCGCTCTTCTTGCCGAGCTTCGGGCCTTTCTCCCGGTTGATGTGTATCAATGGTCGAGCCTGCGCGGCCTGGACCGCGAGGTCGGCTGGCGAGCCAACGCCGATCACTTTGCAAACGCCATTCGCGGTTGCCATCACATCCTGGTACTCGATAGCGGCGGCGCCGAGAGTCTGCTCTGGGCGATTTCTCGAGCGCCGGAGCAGCCGCGGTCGCTGATCATGGTCGGCTTCCTCGCCTCGCCCGAAAAGCTCGAAGCCACCGGCCAGCACTCGGTGGCAGGAGCGATGTCGGTCAATCGTCAGGTTGCCGTCACGAACTCGGCGCAGATCTTGCGGCTTTTGATGCAGGGAGCCGACGAGCAATACCTCGCAGAACAGACCAGGCTGATGGAACGGGACATCGATCAGGCCAGGCTGGCGGCGCTGATGACACCGGGAGATCCCGGCTCGCAGAGTCAGTTCACGTTGACTCAACCATCCCTCCATTTGGCGATGGCGCTGCCGATTGCCGGCGCTGAGGAATCGATCGAGATCTACCGAACCCTCGTGCCGGGCACGCGCACGGACCGGCTTGAGTCCTGGCCCCTGAAGCTCCACGAGGAAGAGAGCGGCAAAGAGCTGGCCGGCAAGGTCGTGCCATTTCTCAGGGAAGTGATCTCTCAGCGCTCAGCCGAATGACGGCAAAGGGCCGAGGCGACCTTGCAGAGCTTCGTAGCCGTGCTCTTTGAGGTCCGCCTTAAAGTCGGCGACCTGGCTTGCGCCCGGCAAGTAGATCATCTTGTCGAAGCCAAGATTTCGCAGACGATCGACCCGCGGCTGCCGCCGTCCGGCGCAGTCCCATGTGAACTTGATGAAGGCCGGGTAATCTCGCAGAGGCTCATGGTCGGGCCGCGTGCGGCAGGCCTCCGGCAGCAGGTCGATTCGTCCACCGAAGCGAGTCTTGAAGCTCCGCCAGATGATCCGCCGGATAGCCTCGATCCGCGGCACGTCGAGCATGATCAGCAGGTCGCCCTGAGCGAAACGCACATCCCACGCTGAGCTGTAGTTGCCGGAGATGACGAACCTCGATTGACAGGCGAGCTCCTGCACTCGCGCTCGGAAGCCATCTGGATCGGGCTGTGTCCAACCGCGGCCCCAGTACACGTCATCGAGATCGATCACCGGTAAGCTGAGGCGCTCGCCGAGCGCATAGGCCAGCGTAGTCTTGCCAGAGCCTGGGCAGCCGAGGACGTGAATCCGGCGATGCGCTTGAGATTCCTTGACGTTACCGAACAAGAGTCGGAGTCTATCGGAACCATGAGTGAGTGGCATCCTGGGCAGGGGCATCGTGAGCCCTACCGACCTGTGGATCTGCATGTCGAGCAGACACCCTCATCTCCAAGACCGCCCTCGGGCGACCACCCAAAGGTGGGTCAGGGATGGGTCTGGGTTGGTCTTGGAGCCGGCGCTCTCGTTGTTCTGATTGTCATCGGTGCCCTGGTCAGCTCCTCGGGCGACGATTCTGACCAGCGCACGGCAGGCGCGGTCAGCACCGAGCAAAACGATGCAAGTCCCGAAGAAGCGGCGACTCCGGACACCACCCCGAGTCCTGAGGAAGAGGGTACTGAGGAGCCGACCGAGGAACCCACTGAGGAGCCGACCGTCGAACCGACGCCCGAGCCCACCCCGGAAGAAGAGTTCCTCACCTTTGGCGCGGGCACGCAAATAGTCGGCACTGACATCTTTCCCGGCACTTATCGCGCACCCGGCGGTTCTGGGTGCTACTTCGAGCGTCTCTCCGGTTTCGGCGGTACGACCGACGACATTATCACCAACGACTTTGGGTCAAGCTTGCCGGTTGTGACCATCAGCGAATCAGACGCGGGCTTCAATTCGAACGACTGCGGCGAGTGGACCACGGATCTGCCGATTGGCCGAGGGGCACTGGGTGCGCCGTTCGAGGACGGCACCTTCATCGTCGGTGTGGACATTGAGGCAGGGACCTGGCGCGCCGAGGGTGGCGACAGCTGTTACTTCGAGCGCCTAGCTGGCTTCGGCGGCACGATCGACGACATCATCACGAACGACTTTGGCGCTATCACGCCGATTGTGGAGATTGCTTCAAGCGATGCAGGGTTCAGTACATCCGGCTGCGGGCAGTGGTCGAAGGTGGCGTGACAAGTGGTAGCTCCAGCGGGAATCGAACCCGCGTTTCCGCCTTGAAAGGGCGGCGTCCTCGGCCACTAGACGATGGAGCCCGGGACGACCTGAGTCTAGCAGGGAGCCCTTGGCGACCGGCCTTACATTTAGATCGTGGGACAACCTCGAGACGCCGTGCCGCCGGGCGAGGAAGAGGGACGTTGGTGTCTCGAGGACGGCGGGGCCGTCATTAAGCCGGCAAGCGAGATCTACAACGCCGAAGGCGTCGAGCGCCTCACCTACAACAACCCCTACAACCTTTATATCGAGCGCGTCTGGTTCGACGGCAAGATCGTCTTCGCCGTCGAGCAGGGCGAGATCGACGTCCCGATCGAGAGCATTAAGGTCGCCCAGGAGTACCAGGTCGTCTACTCGGTCGATCTCGACGAGCGTGGCAAGGTGAAGGGCGAGCCGGATCGGGTCGACGGTCAGTACAACATCTACGACTCGGTCCCCGGCATGGAGAAGTACAGTCCGCTTTGGCAGTTCAATTACGTCATCGTGCCGCGTGACTATGAGCCCAACACTCTGCGCTCGGAGCAGGACTGCTTGGCGAGCGGCTACGAGATCCGCAAGAGCACGGTCGTCGAGAACTGACCGGTGCTCTGATGGCCGCCGTGCGCGGCTGACTATCCTGCAGGCAAATGGGAATCGAGACGGACGCCTTGAGCGCTACCTCGACCGCAGCGGCAGGCTTCGTCAATTCCCGGCGAAGCGTCGGGGGCGGGAGACGGTTCTCTGCTGGCTCGCGGCTAACTTTGAGGTTGGAGCACGCTATAGCGAGGCCGAGGTGAACGAGATCCTTGGCCGCCCGCACAGCTACGACGATCCGGCGATGCTGCGGCGGGCTCTATGCGACCACGGCTACCTCGGCCGCGAAGCCGATGGATCGGCATACTGGCGAGCCTGATTCGCGAGACGGAGAGGGCGCGTAGAATCGCGGCGTGACCCAGCGAGTCCTCTTCGTTCCAGGGTTGATATCGCCCGAGGCCGCCCGCGCGCTCCCGCAAACACAGAACCTGATCCAGGCGCTCGAGCGACATTTCGAGGTCGAGATCGCTCGGCTGCCGGGGATCGTCAATGGGCCGAAGGTTGATCCGACATGGGAAGCGGCCGCCGACTGGCTGGCTCTTGAGCTGGAGCCGGCCAAACACGTGGTTTGCTCAGGCTGGGCGAGCGCGTTGGTTCTGGCCGCGATCACGCGCGCCGCTGAGCAGCCGCTCTCGCTGTCGATGGGAGGGTTCATCGCGCCGCCGGCGACGTTGCGATCGCTCCAGCTGGAAGAGCTGGCCGACGCGGCTCGGGTGGCCTTCGAGATGAACGCGGTGCCGGCCGGGTCCTATGAGATGGCGCGAATGGTCAACCCCGATCGGGAGGCGGCTGAGGTTGAGCGGCTGGGCAGGATCGTCAACCAGGACGTCGACTGGCCGTTCTACGGGAAGTTGATGCGCTCCTACCAGGAGCTGGACCTGACTATGGTCCGGCCGCGCATAGGCTGCCCGGTGCGCTATGCCAACTTCAAGGTGGGTCTGCCGGGCTTCGACGACATGCGTGAGGTCGTCCAGGGCTTGATCCCCCATGTAGAAGTCATCGAGATGAACCGCTGGGTGGGCCGCGAAGCAGGCACGCGAATCGTGGAGTTTATCCGGCGACTGTCAGCGCCGGCAGCCGCTGGCGAAGCTTAAGGAGCGGCCCGAACAGATCGCCTCTCTTCGCCACCCGGCTGTTGCCGTTCGAGAGGTTGAAATCGCGAGGCTCGAACCCACCCTTTTCGACTTCGTTCCACGTGAGAGGTGTCGAAACCGGAGCACCGTCGCGGGGCCGGACGCTGTACGGGGCGACAGTTGATTTGCCGAACGAATTCTGCGCCCAGTCCAGAAGCACTCGGCCGCCGCGCTCGGCAATGATGTACTCCGTCGTTACGAGTTCGGGTCGCAGCTCGATCAGGCGAGCGCAGAAGTCCTTCATCCAGGTCTTCACCGCCTCGAAGTCGTAACGACGCTCGATCGGCACGAAGACGTGCATCCCTCCGCCCCCGCTCGTCTTGGCGAAACCTTCCATCTTGAGCTCCGCCAACTGCTCGTTAACCAGTAGCGCCGCCTGCCTCACATCGTCGAACGTGCCGTCCTCCGCCTCGTCGAGATCGAAGACGAGTACGTCCGGCCGGTCGATGCGCTCGACCCGTGACGTCCAGGGATGCACCTCAATGGCGTTGAAGTTGATCAGCCAGGTCAGACCTGCTTCGTCGTCAACGATCGGCGATGTCGTCGTGGCGCCGGGCTTGCTATTCGGGTTATAGCGGTAACCGCGCAGCCACTCAGGCGCACCTTTCGGAGTGTTCCTGCGGTAGAAGGCCTGGCCGTCGATGCCGTCGGGGTAGGGCCGCATCGTCAGCGGGCGCCCGCGAATGTGCGGCAGCAGGACGTCGGCGACAGAAAGGTAATAGTCGACGAGCTGCTGCTTGGTGATGCCGTCGCGAGGGAACAGTACCTTCTCGGGATGGGTGACGCGCACGGCTGAGCGCTCTGCCTCGCTGCCCATGCCGCGAGGTTAGTGAATCTGAGCCTCGGCAGACGTGATCAGTTTGCGAGCTTGATCCGGCGAGCGGCGAGCAAACGCTCCTTGAGCGCGCGGATCTCAGCCATCTCGCGCAGCGCCTGCAAAGAGGGTGGTGCCTGGACCTCGAAGCCCGCCGGCAGCGGCCTGAGAGCGACGATCTTCCCTTTCATGCACGCAGACTAGGCAGCGGAGGCGACAGAAACTGTCGCCTGGCTCAGGCGGGGCGATCGTCCTGCGGCGAGAAGATCTCGCCGAACGGCCCTCCGCCGCCTGAAGCAGCCGGCGGCTCAGGGGGCGGGTTGTAGCTCGGCGGCGGTGGGGCAGCGCTCCACGGCGCGGGCCGTTTGCGCGCCGGCGGCTTAAACGTCGGCAATGGCTCCGACTCGAAAAACGGCTGCGACGCAGGCGCCGGCTGTGGCGCACGAGCACGCGGCCGCGGATAGGTCGGCTGCCGATAAGCAGGCTCCTGGTAGACCTCTTCGCTTCGTCGCGGCCGGCGTTGCGGTGGCTCCAGCCCGAAGTGCCCGGTCTTCAGGAAGAGGGCCCAGATTCCACCCAGGCCGAGCAAGAGTGCGCCTGCCAGCGTGATGAAGATGTAGGTGTTGAAGAGGCCGTCGACTGTGGGCGCCAGCGATTCCCTGACGTTCTCCGTGAGGCCGACGTTGTCCTGCGGCTCAAACCACTGGCTGGCGAAGAAAAAGATGATGACATAGGGGATCGCCGCGGTCAGCGTCACGATCGCGGGGCCGGTCAGACGGCTTGGGCCGCTGCTCACCACGAACAGCGCACCACCCAGGCCGAGTGCGCTGATGATGAGGATGGTGCGAATCGTCTCGGCGAAGTCATTCGTCTCGTCGGAAACCACGCCAAGCCCAAGCTCAAAGCTATCGAGCTTGCTGGCGATCTCGTCGCTGGTCTGGCGAACCTCCGGATTGCCGCTCGTTTCGCTCGCAGCCAGCAGGTCGCGAGCGGCGTCACTCCCGTCGAAATAGAGCGCTTCGGCGATCTGGTCGCCCGCGAGCTCCCCGACCTCGTCGAACGACGTCTGCTGAATTTGAGACCCGGTCATCGAGATGCCCAGTCCTGGAATCTCGAAACTCTGGTCCGGCGCCTGGCCCGCGGCGCCCTGGAGCTGTTCGTACTGGCCGCGCAGCGTCTCGTTGTCCTGGATCACGCCGGCGATACCGCTCGAGAAGGCGTCGGTTGCGGTGGCCGGGTGCGTGAGCTCGACATAGGCGTGGACGCCGAACAATGTCGCCAGCACGATGGTCAGTGCTGTGGCGACAAACCAGCGCGGACCGCTCTGGGCCATCAGGTTGCCTCGCGCGGCGAGATCGACCAGTCGACGCGCCAGTCCGGGTTCAGGTTGATCATTTCGAGAATGCCTTCAAGCTGGTCGCGCGACCAATGTACGCCCTCGAAGCTCTGGGGGCTGACACATAGGCGCTGCTCCCCCATCCCCCAGGTCTGGATCGCGGCGGCACGCAGATCTGAACCTGTGAGGTCACATTTATGAAACGACACAGCGTTGATGTTGGCGCCGCTGAAGTTGGCGTTGCGGATCGAGGACGAGTTGAACCTGACACCCTCGAGGTTCGCGCCGCTGAAGTCGACTCCATCAAGATTGGCGTTTCCGAGGTTTGCCCCGCTCAGCTCCGCATTCGAGAGGTCGGCGTTGGAGAGGTCGAGCTTGCCCGGGTTCGCCCGGCAATACGCATCAAGGCTGCTTCGCCCCTCGCGTGCAGCGGCGACGGCAGCGGGGTCGGCCATGCTGAGAGTCTAGCGCAGGCGTGGTGGCAGCTTAGCTTCGCGAGCCGCGGTCGATGTGCCAGCCCAGGCCGAGCAGGGGCGCGGCCAGCCCGATGCCCAGGATCACGAGGTCGCGCAGGAACGACAGTCCTGCCGTCAGATTGTTGCTTCCGGCCTCGACGCTGTCGTACACCTCGGGCTTGCCGAAGTACTGGTTGATCGCCCACGCGACGCCAATGACCAGGACCGCAGCGCCAAGGACGTAGAGCCCGTTAACCACCCCTGCGCGGTACTCGTTGCGATTGCCGTCCAGCAGCCAGCCGATCGCCAGGATCAGGCCGGCGATGCCGAGCCCCAGGACGACCAGGTCGCGAAGCAGAGCCAGGAACGCCGTGATTGTGTTGAAGCCGCTGCGCAGGCGATCCCACTGGTCGGGGTCACCAAAGTAGGTGTTGATCGTGAAGACGACGGCAACAACCGCTACGACCGCGCCCGTCAGATAAAGCGCGTTCGCAATGTTTTCGCGGGTCATGGGAGCTCCTTCGGTTACGAAGGCGGGGCGAAGTCAGCATCCCACCGCAGGCCATCGCCTGCGCTGAGGTTATGAACAAATCAATCCGAAGTGCTCAAGGCACAAGCGTGATTGTGCCTTCCCGCGCCACGACCTCGAAGTGTCGTCGATCGAATGTCATGACACGGCCTCCGCTTCTCTCGGCGCAGGCGATGACGGCGGCATCGGCGAATCCCAGCCGCATGTCATCATAACGTTGCATAAGGTGCGAGATGCGAGGAAGGTCGGCCTCTCCGCAGTCCAGGGCAACAATGCCCTGGTCAAGGTTGTCGAGGAATGGCAACAAAGCGAGCGCACCAAGCCGCTGTTCCACCATGTAGCTAAGCTCGCTCAGGATTCCGGCCGGGACAATCGGTGGACCCGGTTCTCGAGCGAATGCCCGCACGGCCTCGTCATGGTGGCGATCGCGCTCAATGAGTAAGGCAATGACCAGCGAGCTATCGAGCGTTATCACGCTCGCCAGGGCCATTGCGGTCGATGTTGAACTTTCGGCCCTCGAGGTCCTTGATCCAGTTCTCGCGCACCCACTGCTTGATGTTCGATGAGTCAACGCCGTCGGCTAAAGGTGGTCCTTTATAACTGCCGACGAAGCTCGGAAGCTGCCTCGTCTGGCTCGCCAGGTATGTCGCAACGGCCTCGCGAATTAGTGAGGCTTGAGACTTCTTCTGGCGCTTCGCCTCGTAGCGAAGCTGCCCCTGCAGTTCGTCCGGCAAGTAAATCGTCGTCTTCTCCATATGGTTACCATACGCCATATATGGCAGTGGTTCAAGCGTCGAACAGGCCCATCTCCCGGGCGACGATGTACTTCTGGATCTCCGTCGCCCCGTCGGCGATGGTCGCCGCGCGAATGTCGCGGTAGTAACGCGACACCGGCGCCTCATCCATGTAGCCGATACCGCCGAACACCTGCAGGCAGCGGTCGGTAGCACGCTTTGCCGCCTCGCAACAGAACCACTTCGTCATTGCCGCTTCCTTGCCGTGCGGTTCGCCGGCGTCGATAAGCCGTGCGGTCTTGTCGCGCATTAGCCGGCTCAGCTCCAGCTCCAACGCCGTCTCGACCAGGTGCCCCTGGACGTACTGGAAGTCGGCCAGCTTCTGGTTGAAGGCGGGCCTCTGCTTCGCGTAGTCCATTGCCAGCGTTAGGCACTCGGCGTGCAGGCCGATTGCGGTGGAAGCGAGCAACGTCCGCGCCTTGAAGAACTCGGTCACCTGGCGACGACGCCCGTCAGCCTCCGCGGCCAGGGCGTTGAAGGCCGGGACGCGGCAGTCCTCGAAGGCTAGCTCCCTTGTGTCAGAGGAGTGCAGGCCCATCTTTCGATAGGCCGGCATCACCGTCATTCCAGGCACGTCGCGCGGGACGATCACCGTCGAGAACCCGCCGTCCTCGGTCCGGCAGATCACGATGCTGAAGAGGTTGATGTCCAGCCCGGCGTTGGTGATGAAGGCTTTCGACCCGTTGATCACCAGGTCGTCACCATCACGGACAGCGGTCGTACGCATGCGTTTCGTGTCCGAGCCGGCGTCGGGCTCTGTGCTGGCTGTGGCGCTGGTCGCGCGTCCCTCGACCACTGGCCGGATCAGCTCGTCTCGCCAGCGCTCCTTCTGCTCCTCGCTGCCGCCGCTCAGGATCGAGGTCACGCCCATCGACGCCACCATCAACGTCCAGGCCAGGCCCACGTCGAAATGGCCCAGCTCCTCGAGGATCAAGCAGAACGAGAGGAAGTCCGCGCCGGCGCCACCGTACTGCTCCGGGAACATCGTGCCCGGAAAGCCCATCTGCCCAAGCCGCCCGTACAGCTCGTAGTCGAAGCGACTTTCGGCGTCCCGTTCCGCTGCGCCCGGCGCAACCTCGGCCCTGGCGAAGTCCCGCGCGACCTTTTGGATGGCGGCCTGAGCCTCCGTATACTCACTCACCCGGTCATTCTCTCACCGGCGCCATCGTCAGCCGGGGTCAGCTCAGCAGACGACCTTCCATCGGATGAGGGGTCTCGTAGGGCCGGCGCTCGATGTCCACGATCGCCGATTCAACGTCCAAACGCGGTACAGCCTGTGCTTCAGCGCAAACAGTGAACGCTGTCGCGCAATAATCGTCGACCCGCTCGACGATACCGTGAGCGGCGACCGTGCCGTCCTTCGGGCGGGTCAAGCCAGTCCCAGCCACTCGACCCTCGGACTCGAACCGCGCCAGGCGGTCACTATCGTCGGCTCGAAACACCTCGTAGCCGATCTGCTGGATCGTCACGCGCAGATCGGAAGCGAACATGATCGGGTCGAGCACGTGCCAGCGATAGAACCCAACAAAGTCGGGGACGCTAAACGGGTGCGCATCGGGTGCTCGAACCTCCAGCGGCGCACCGGCATAGAGCGACGCGTGAGCGCCCATGCCCCATGCGGAGCCCACGTAGTCCTCGAGGCCCGTCCCGCAGATGGTCGGCAGATCGTTGTCGCCGTCGCGGTAGACCTTGAGCTCGCCCTCGCCATACCAGACACCACGATCGATACACCGCACGCCGACCACGCAACCGAGGAAGCGTCCCGGTCCGCGCAGCCTTTCCTCTATTACGAAGTCCCGGCGCAGCGTGGTGGGGTTCTCGCGGCGGAAGCTAACGTGTAGGCGACCAGCCCCCGGTTGGGCACCTAGCGTGTAGTCCACCTGGTAGTAAAGCGGCATCGGCCGCGTGCCGCCGTTGACGATCTCGATGCGTATTTGCTCCCCGAACGCCATCGGCACGAAGCTGTTGAAGCCACGGCCCTCCTGGATGGACCCGAGCAAGAACGACAGCGGAACCGGACGGCCGTGCGGAACACCGAAGAAATCGACGCAGGGTACCGATGCGCTCGGGAAGTCGTGGCCGTCATAGAAGACCTCCAGGTACCAGGCCCGCATTTCCTGCGGCTGCGCCGGCGGGAACGTCATCCAGATGTGCCGGATGACTCCCGGTCCGGCGAGGTCTGCGAGGACGACCCGTTCGTCCGGCTCAATCCGCCTGCTCGGCGCGCCCTTGCGCCCACTGGCCGCGGCCCCGCCCGCTCCGCGCTCGCCGGTCGGGTTCTCGAAGCTCACCGACCGGCTGTCCAGCACCGGCGAGACTCGGGTCAGGTCGCTGAGATCGAACATCTGCGAGGAGTTAGTCCCGCGGCGGCACCTCGTCCGGCATCGTCGGTGACTCGACTGTCCGCTCGGTGATGCCGGTAACACCTGCGATCAGACTGAACTGCTCGATCTTCGTCGCGCCGGGGTCGATGTAGTTGACGATCTTGCGACCGAACTCTTTGAACGCCGAGCTCTGTGAGTGGGCGTCAAGCGCGTCTTGCCGGCGATACGCCTCGTAGAAGACGATCTTGCTCGGGTCTCGCTTGCTGCGGTGCGCCGAATAGATCAAGGTCCCCTGCTCGTTTTCGCGGACCCACTCGACCCAGTCGGCGATGGCCTCGTCAATCTCGGCTGCGTTGGCATCCGGCTTCGCCTTGAGCTCGGCCAGGACAACGATCTCCAGTGTCTCGTCAGTCATCTCGCTTCCCTTCGCTGTCTACGCCGCCATCTTGCCCTCGACGTACTCGGCGTAGACATCGTCGAGGAATCCCCAGAGGGCACCGGCCGTTGAGTCTGCTGCTGTCTCCACGTCGTCCGCCTGCGCATCATTTGTGTGGGTGGCGAGGAGGTCGCGCTCGACCTGCGAGTGCCACTCATCAGCTTCCTGGTGCACCGTGAAGAACTTGTACTGCGCGGGGTCTGTCATTCCGTAGAAGCTTCGCAAGCCATCGATCTTGAGGCGGGCAACCTCGGGGATCTGCGACTCGTAAGCGTACAGAGAGGCCATGCCCTCCTGGTAGGAACTCTCTCTGCAAATCGCGGTCATCGTATCGATCGCTCGGCGGGTTCCCGGCAGTAACGCTGTCTGCTCCACTTCATCCCGCGACGCCCCCAGCGCCTCGGCGAAACGCAGCCAGAGCTCAGGGTGGTTCTCGTCGCCCTGCTCTTCGTCCACCAGGTTCTCCAGGAGATGCTGCCGCACTTCGAGGTCGGGCGCGTTCGTGTGCACCGCGCTGACCATGCGCGGGAACTCTTTCTCCAGCTGGTAGTACTGGCAGGCGTACTCCTTTAGCATCTCGCGCGTCAGCTTGCCCTCGTTCCAGGCGAGATAAAACGGATGCTTCAGCATCGACTTCTCGGCGATAGCGCCCTCGATTCGCTTCATCAGGTCGGACATTCTTGCTCCTTCGGCTGGTAAACGGTTGGACCAGGCGCTCGCACCCGAGCCGCCTCGAAGCTCTAGGTTAGTGCACCACCCGGCTGAGTTCGCAGACTAGACGGCGGCGGTCTGCGCTTGTAGCTGGCCGAGCAGTTTCAGTGCCGCGCCGGACTCGATCGCTTCGCGCGCCATCGCGATGCCATCTGCCATCGCTGCTGCTCGCCCCCCAAGCCAGACCCGGAGGCCCGCGTTATAGGCCACGAGGTCGCGCATCTCCCGTGTGCCTTGCCTCTCGAGGACTGGCAGGAAGCGCTTCACGCTCTCTTCGAGCGGGTCTTCTGCGCGCAGCGCCTCGCGCTCAACGCGGGCGAGCTCGTAGTTCGCCGGATCGAGAGTC
>DASTBR010000087.1:0-3151 GCA_035711945.1 Dehalococcoidia bacterium | reverse complement strand
TGAACAAGGAGTTCTGGCCGGCGACCGACGACCACCGCGCGTACACAAAGCGCGACCTGATCCGCTACTACGCGCGGATGTCGCCGTACATCCTGCCCCATCTGAAAGACCGGCCGCTGACCCTCGTCCGCTATCCGAATGGAATCCACGGTGGCCACTTCTACCAGAAGCACATGGAGAAGTTCCCACCCTATGTGGACACCCTGGACCTCTGGGCGGACAGCCATCGCGGGAACCGCGAATACCTGATGGTCAACAACCTGCCGACGCTGATCTGGCTGGCCCAGATCGCTGACATCGAGATGCATCCCTGGCTGGCTCGTTTCACACGCGAGCTGGACGCCCAGCACGCAACGATGAACGCGGCCGGTGGCGCAGAACAAATCGAGAAGAGCGTCCTGAACTATCCCGACTTCCTGCTCGTCGACCTCGACCCGTATATCTACAGCGGCAGGGAGAAGAAGGGCGGGGAGCCTGAGTACAACAGGGCAGCCTTCGAAAAGGCGGTGGAAGTGGCGCTCTGGGCCCGCGAGCTGCTGGAGCAGATCGGGTTGTCGCCGTTTCTGAAGACCACAGGCAAGACGGGCCTACACCTATTTGTCCCGATCGTGCGGGACTATACCTACGACCAGATCCGCGAAGCGGCCGGGACAATCGGCCGCTACCTGATGCAGGAGCACGAAGACGAGATCACTATGGAGTGGGCCGTCCCCAGGCGGACCGGCAAGATCTTCTGGGACCACAATATGAACACGCGAGGCAAGAACCTGGCCAGCGTTTACTCAGCGCGGCCCAACGAGTGGGCCAGTGTGTCGATACCGGTGCGCTGGGAGGAGCTGAGCGAGATCACGCCGATCGAGCACACGATCGAGACGGTGTTCGAACGGCTGGAGCAGGTCGGCGATCTCTGGGCGGGCATCCTCGACGCCAAGCAGGACCTGGGCAAGATCCTGGCGCTGTCTGACTGAAGGCGGCTACGCCTTTGCTGGCCGGCCTTTTCCGGACTGGCCGACGGGCAGCTCGCCGAGGTGGCTGATGTCGTTGGTGAAGCGGATCCGCGGCTTGCCGAAGCGCACGTCTACGGCCGTAACTGACGTGTGGTCGATGCGGAAGGCGTGGAAGCCCTCGAATGACGCCCCGACCATGTGAAAGAGGATCGCGTTGATCGTCTCTTCGTGGCTGACGGAGACGACCGTGAGCTGGTCGTTGTGGTAGCGGTCCCAGATGCCCTCGACGAAGCTGGCGGTGATTCGCTCTGAGAAGCTCTGCGGACTCTCGCCGCCGGCTGGTGAGAAGTCGAACGTCCCCGGTCGGGCGAGGTCCGGGTAACGCTCGCCGATCTCGACGATGGGAATGTCGTGGAGCGGTCCAGCATCGACGGCACCAAGGCCGGGGAGCTCGACATGCTCGACGCCAGTGTTGTCGGCTATCGCCTGGGCGGTCTCGAGGCAGCGGCGGTAGGGCGTCGTGATCAGGTGGTCGATGGTCATGCCGGCGAAGCGCTTGCCGACGCGCTCAGCCTGCTTGCGACCCAACTCGGAAAGCGGATAGTCCTTCTGGATCCGTCCCGGCGGGATATCGGACTCGCCGTGGCGCACCATAAAGAGCTCCATGAGTAGCGAGGATATCGAATGCGGGACGAAGGATTGATAGTTTCTTCCGCTGCGAGGATCCGTGGGGAGGGCCGGATCCTCGAGCGCCCTTAGACGCCGCTCGGTACGTCGGCCAGGCGGCGGCGGTTGAGAAGGTCGAGGACCTTGTTCACAAGATCCTGGGCCAGGAATGGCTTGGCCAGGTGGTCGTCGGCGCCCATCCGTTGGGCCTCGACGGCGAGGTCCTGCACCGATGAAACCACCAGGATGGGGATACCCGCGCTGGCAGGGTCAGCCCGCAGGCGGCGGGCAACTTCCCAGCCGGATACATCGGGAACGATAAGGTCCAGCACCATGAGATCTGGCGGCCGGTTCTCAATTGCGGTGAGAGCGCTGCTCCCCGACGACACGCCTTCCACATCGTAGTTTTCGAGTCGCAACACGGTGCTGAGCATGTGCTGAAGCCGCGGGTCGTCCTCGAGCACGAGTACGTGACCTCGGGACTCGCCGTTGGGCTGCTTGGGATGGCTGGTCATGGTGCGCGATTGGGCTCCTCAACTCATCGTCCCGGCGGAGGGTCACAGCGCAGTCACAGGGTGAGCGCGCTGCAGTCACAACGCGCTCACAGCCGGAGCCGCCTGACTCGGGTCTTATCCTTGATCGGTATGGTGCGAGGATCCGTCCGTCGTACTGCGCCGCGTCTTCAACAGCTCCAGGAGTTCCTGGAGAACATCGACCAGCCGATCTTCAGCCTCGACCTCGCGGGGCGCTTCATCCTGGTCAATTCGGCCTGCGCATCCGCCCGCGGCCTTGCCCGCCATGAGCTCATAGGCCGGCACTACGCCGAAACGCTGCAGGACAGCGAGCTGGGCGAGCGCATGGTTGATGCGGCTTCGCGGGGTGAGATCGTCTCAGAACGGCTGGATCTGCGTCGGAGCGACGGAGCGGTCACTACCGTGGTCGAACGCCTGGGTCCCTGGCGAAACAACGAGGGCCAGATCAGCGCGGTCTGGGGCGTCGCGGCAGAGGCTGAGACCTACGACCGCCTCGCCGCGATCAGAGCCGAGACGGAGGTACTGCGTGAGCTCGACGAAGCCCGCGCCAACCTCCTATCGATCGTCTCTCACGAGCTGCGCACGCCGCTTGCCTCGATCCAGGGCTACGCATCGACGTACCTGCTGTACGAGGACCGTCTCGAGCCCGAGGAGCGGCGCGGCTTCCTGCGCCGGATCGTCGACTCGACGCTGCAGCTGGAAGAGCTTGTCGACAACCTGCTAACCGCCTCGCGGATCGAGCACGGAACGCTGGAGCTCAGCCTGAGGCCAGCTCAGCTATCGAAGCTCGTCCTGGAGACGATTTCCGAGGCCCATCAGCGTTGGGAAAGCGAGCAGATAGAGTTCAGCGGTCCGGACCGTTGCGAGCTCGTCCTCGACCCGCGCCGCATCCGGCAGGTCATGCACAACCTCCTCGACAACGCGCGTAAATACGGAGGAGAAGGGCCGATTGAAGTGGAGCTCGAAGACCAGGGCCAACACGTCTGGCTGACCGTGCGCGACCAC
>DASTBR010000086.1:0-6545 GCA_035711945.1 Dehalococcoidia bacterium | reverse complement strand
GATCCGGTCCCGGCCAAGCTCCAGGTTCACGTCGCGGACAGCTGGAACAGGCCCGTCTCGTGTGGCAAAGGTGACTGAGAGATTGCTGAGTCGTAGCAGCATTCGAGAATCACAGAGGCGGTCTTGCGACCGCCTCTTCATCACTTCCAGTTTAGCTATCAGGGTAGACCTGGGGCCTCCTGTGCAGTCGATCTACTCGGTGCCGAGGCGACAGACCAGCTTGCCCTGGACCTCGACGTCCCGGGCATCGACATAAATGGGGCTCATCGTAGAATTTGCGGGCTGCAGCCGGATCCTCTGTCCCTCTTTGTAGAACTTCTTGAGGGTGGTGGTCTCTTCGCTCTTGATCCAGGCAGCGACCATGTCCCCGTCGCGGGCGGAGTCGGTCTGCTCAAGAACTACGATATCTCCGTCATTGACCAGGGCGTCAATCATCGAGTCGCCTTTAACGCGCAGAGCAAAGACGTCACGCTTACCTTGCAGCAGCTCGTCGGTCAGGTCGATAGTGTCGTCGTAGTCCGCAGTCCCGTCGGGAACCGGGATCGGCTGCCCGGCGGCGATGCTGCCGAGAATAGGGACCGCGGTCGTGCGGCGGCGGCGTGAGCCCAGGACCTCGATCGCACGCGACACCTCGCGGCCGCGTCGGATGTAACCGGCGTCCTGGAGACGTTTGAGG
Source organism: Dehalococcoidia bacterium (assembly GCA_035711945.1). Classification (GTDB taxonomy): domain Bacteria; phylum Chloroflexota; class Dehalococcoidia; order WHTO01; family WHTO01; genus DASTBR01. The sequence continues at coordinate 5,869 of DASTBR010000086.1, read as the reverse complement.
TTATAGTCGACGACCGAGGTCGAACTGATCTGACAGTTCGTCTGGATGTCACGAATGCTCGGCGGATAGTCGTGCTCTTCGATGAACTCTTCGATGAACTTTAGAATCCGACTTTGCTTGTCGGAGAGCTCGGCCAAAGTAGTGCCTCCTTGTGATCTGCCGGAACCTTCGTTTCGGACTTATGTTCTCCGATTACTCTAGGACGCTTGTTCGCCGCAGTCAAGCACTCAAAACGTAGGCGATCCTAAGAACGATCCTCCCTACCATTTCGTGGTCACCCCTCGAACCCAAATGATGGAGCGCGAACTTAGAGACCAGGCATCTGCTGGCGACGTCGAAGCCTTCTCTGAACTGATCAGGCGCCACCTCCCAACGACCTTCGACTTCTCCGCACGCCTCCTGCGCGACCAGGAGGAGGCACGCACACTCGTAACCGAGGTAGTGGCCGAGGCTGCAGGTAATGCTGAGGGCTTGCGGGGAGCCGATAGCTTTCGCGCCGCCCTGCTGACTTCGGCGCTAGGTAAGGCGACACACCGCCTGAGGCGCCACGGTGGGCTGGTCACGGAAACACTCGTCCTCAACGCTCCCGTCGCGGAGGCGTTCGTCCGCAGCTCGACAGAAGTCCACGAAGGGGACGTCGCAGATGCCGGCCTGCCGATCCTCATCTGGCAGGTGGCTGCTTCGTTGGACCGCCGCCAGTTTGCGATCCTCGACCTCCATCTCCGGCAGAAGCTGTCAGACAGCGAGCTCGCCCAGGTAGTCTCGATGCCCACGGCGTCGATCGAGGCGACGACGACACGCATGAAGATCGCCGTCGAGGCAGCAATGAGCGCTGTCGTGGTGAGTCAAAGAGGACGGCGCTGGTGCCACGACCTGGACATGCTGCTCGCCGAGGAAGACGCGCTGAGGATCAGCGAACAAACCCGAAAGCTGCTCGAGGATCATGTTGAGGACTGCACCGCCTGCACACAGACTTCCCAGCGTTTTGGCTCGTGCCTCGATATCTACAGATCACTGCAACCGCTCCACCCACCGCCAGGGCTGCGGGCCGCGGTACTGGCGCCGACGGTTCCGGTGCTCCAGGAGCAAGCAGCCAGCGCAAAACCAGAGCCAGCAGTCGCCTTCAGGCCCAAAGGGAATCGTGAGCCTGTTGTTTCGACAACCGGGCGCATCGCCACTTTAACGACCGGATTGAAGGTGGAAGGCGAGCCGGCTCCAACGGGCCGCGTCGGCACGCTACTGCACGTTCCGCGCTTTCGTGCTTCGCGCCAGCCGCTACAAGGAGCACCGCCAGCAGACAACGGAGCGCAGCAGACCTATTCCTATTCGCCGAGGCCCAGCGGCGAGGCGCGTCGAGGACGATCAGTACCTCTCTATGCCGTGCTGGGAGGACTCGCCGTGGTCGGAATCGTCGGTCTGGGATTACTGCTCTTCCTCACTCGCGATGAAGATTCGGCGCCAGCACAGACTCTGCAGACTGAAGCCGCCTCTGGCGAGGTGGCAGATGAGCCGTCTCTCTCGTTCAATGCTTCCTCGGTTGAGTTCGGCGCATCCCAAAGCGAGCGTGTGTTGACACTGCAAACAAGCTCGGACGAGACGATAGCGTGGACGATCACAGCCGACCAACCCTGGCTAACCATCACTCCTTCAGGCGGTTCGATAAATCCCGGCGAGACGATAGCTGTCTCGCTGGCTGTCAATCGGGAGACCCTGCCCGAAGGGCTTCACACGGCAAGCCTCACGCTGGCCGGCAGCGACGAGCAGTCGGAGCTGCCGGTGGAGGTTGTCATCCCCGGCACCGGCCCGAGTATCAGCGACGAGCGGTTGAACGCTCCGCAGGATGCGGAAACCGGCGTACCGCACGTCTACCAGGCAGGATGCGAACCGCAGGTGACAGCGTTTCGTGTGTCTGCCCTGATCGAAGATCCCTCCGGCGTCAGCGAGGTCAAGCTGATCTACACCGTCGGCAGTGATGAGCCGCTCGAATCGCCGATGGAGGAGGCCGGCGGCCGCTGGGAAGGTGCGGTGCCCCCGCTGACGCGAACGGGGAACATCGTCTACTACCTCCAGGCCACGGACGAAGCGGGAAACACGACGAGCTCCACGCCGGTCACTGTCGAGCTTCGCAGCTGCGGGGCGGAAGCCGAGTAGCGGCCTCGCGGGCCTGTGGTACGATTGGGCCACCGCGGGCCTTCTAGCCAGGAGATGGGCAATGGCGATCTCAACTGACACCCTTGAAAAGCTTCAAGCCGACATGGAGGTGCCGGCCGCCGACCTCAGCTGGCTGGACCTATCAGTCCCGTGGGGGATGCAGGCAAAGCCCGGCCGTCGCGGTCTAACGCTCGACGACATCAACATCGGACCGTACGGCGAGGCCGCTGACTCCACCCAGAACTTCGGGATGGCGCCGCGGGGCGTGGCAAAGAGGCCCGAGGCGCCACGCTCGACTGTCGCCTACCAGGACAAGGCAGACGTCTGGTCGAAGAATGCGACCTTGCTTTACGAAGAGGCTGTCCAGCGTCAGTGGAGCTCAGCGACCGACATCCCCTGGCAGGACCTCACTCCTCTGCCCGATGACCTCGAGCAGGCTATGTGCCAGTACTGCACGTTCCTGACAGAAGTCGAGTTCATAGCCGGCGACGTGCCAGGGCAGTGGCTGCCCAAGATCAGCCCGGAGTACTACGAGGCGAAGCTTTTCCTGGCCAGCCAGATCATGGACGAGGCGCGGCATCTCGACGTTTTCCGCAAGCGTGCGTTCGCCAACGGCGGCGGACTGCGCCAGCAGACCGACGAAAACGGCCTGCGGGCATTGATCGACGCTAAGGACTTCACAGAAATGTCCGCGCTGATGCACGTGCTGGCCGAGGGTTTTGTCCAGAGCCTGTTCCGCATGGGCGAGTACATCGGTAAGAGCGAGGTCGACCAGCGAATCTTCCGGATGTGTGCACAGGACGAGTCGCGTCACATCGCGTTCGGCATCATGCACCTGAAGTACGTTCTCGAGACGCAGCCCTGGCGGCGCGAGGAGATCCATTCGTACTTCGACCTGTTCGAGGCTGACCTGGCACGGCCGATCGAAGCTATGGATATGGACCCCACGAACGAAGCGCTCTTGATCCTTCTCGGCGGCGGCCGGGACAAGATCGACGAGGGAGTCCAGCGCAGCATGGCAGTCGGCAAGCGCCGCGTGAACGAATACATGCACCGCCTCGAGGTAGCGGGCATGCCGGAGCGGCGGGAGCGGATGAACCCAACGTTCCAGGTGATGCTCGAGGGCGGCGCCGGCTAGCCCGCCGGGCAACTCCAGACTCCCGGCGATCGCCGGCCCTATCTTTGGATGAGATGGCGGTCCGGTGACGGTCCACAATTCCGACGAGGCGACGGACGACTGGTGGCGGCACGCCGTCGTCTACCAGATTTACCCACGCTCCTTCCAGGACTCAAACGGCGATGGGATAGGCGACCTTCCGGGAGTGATCCAGCGGCTGGATTACCTCAACGACGGCACGGAGAACTCGCTCGGTGTAGACGCGATCTGGTTCTCACCGACATTCCCGTCGCCGATGAAGGACTTCGGCTACGACGTATCCGATTACACGTCCGTTCACCCGGACTTCGGCACGCTCGCCGATATGGACCGGCTAATCGCGGAGTGTCACACACGAGGGATCCGTGTGCTGCTCGACTACGTGCCCAACCACACGTCAGACCAGCACCTGTGGTTCGTCGAGTCAGCGTCGTCCCGCGACAACCCGAAGCGCGACTGGTACTTCTGGCGCGACCCGCGGCCTGACGGTGGGCTGCCCAACAACTGGGTCTCACAGTTCGGCGGGCCGGGCTGGACGCTCGATGAGCGGACAGGCCAGTACTACCTCCATTCGTTCCTGCCCCAGCAGCCCGACCTTAACTGGCGCAACCCGGAAGTAGTTGAAGCGATGCACGACGTCCTTCGCTTCTGGTTCGACCGTGGGATCGACGGGTTTCGCATCGACGTGATCAACATGGTGATGAAGCACCCGGACCTTGCTGACAACCCTCCGAACCCGCGCTGGCACGAGGGAATGACCGACCGCGCGCGCTTCCTGCAGGTCAACAACCGCAACTATCCGGACGTCTTCGATGCCGTCCGCGGGCTGCGCCGGGTGACCGACGAATACGAAGGTCGGATGCTGGTGGGCGAGGTCTACGGACGGGCGGAAGAGGTCGCAGGGTACTATGGCGGCGTCGGCCTCGACGGACTGCACCTGGCGTTCAACTTCAACCTGATAGTCACCGAGAGCTGGCGCCCAGCGCCGTGGGCGGCGGATTACATAGCTGGTGTGATCGGGCATGCCGAGGCCACCCTCGCGGAAGGCGCGCAACCGTGTTACGCCCTTGGAAATCACGACCAGTCTCGCTTCATCAGCCGGCACAACAGCGATGGGCAGGGCGACCGTCGGGCGCGGATGGCAGCACTCTTCCTGCTCGCTCTGCGCGCCACTCCATTTCTCTACTACGGCGACGAGATCGGCATGATCGACGCGGTAATCACGGAGGCTCAGCTCAAGGACCCGGCACGCTTCGCAAGCGGCCGCAGCCGCGATCCGGAACGCACGCCGATGCAGTGGGATGACTCCGCCGGACGGGGATTCACCTCTGGCGAACCGTGGCTACCATTCGGGCCTGACGAGATCAGCGTCGCCAATCAAGGATCGGCGACGTCCCTGCTTACGCTGTACCGCCGCGCCATCCATCTGCGAAAGCGCTTGCCTGCGCTGCACAGCGGCAGCTTCCACGAGCGGCCATCGTCGGAGTTTGTCTACAGCTTTGAGCGGCAGGGGCCAGACAGCTCTCGGGTGTTGTTTGCGATGAATACCAGCGATAGCGAGCAGCGGATCTTCACGCCGGCAAACTACAGCGAGGTGCTCATCGCGTCGGACCAATCGTTGGAGAATCTCGATGCGCTTCTCGTCGGCGCCGGTCCAGCAAAAGGCGACCGAGAGCACTGCGAACTGAGGCTTCCATCTCTCTCTGCGGTCTGGCTGGGCACGAACGATATGTCCTGGAGGCTGGGCTAGCGGGCGACGGCGCCGGCAAGGTCGGCGACGAGCAACTGGAGGGCGACGTCGCCGTCGTATAGGCCGGTCTTGGTGTCGTTATCGGTCTTGACGGTTCGCTGATAACACTTCGCCAGCAACGGCAGTGAAAAACGCCTCGACTGTTGGGTGGTCTTGTCAACAACGTACTGACTCCTCGTATCGAGGCGGTCCATCATCATGCCGGGGCTGAGACGCTCGTCGAGCCCTTCGCGAGCCAGGGTGATTAGCCGCAGCTGTCGCGTGATCATCGAGAGCAGGTATTGCGGTGACTCGCCGTCAGCGAGGAGCTTCCCCAGGCTGGCCAGCGCCTGGGTCCTTCGACCCTCGACGACCTGATCACAGAAGGCGAACACGTTCTGCTGACGAGAAACGCCCAGCATCGCGAGCACCGCGGCATCCTCAGGCATTTGCCCTTCGCCGACGTAGGTTGCTAGCTTCTCCAGGTCGTTGTCCAGGCCCCACAGATCAGGACCCGCGAGTTCGGCAATCCGCGAGGCGAGACGGCCATTAAGTTCGAGTCCTTTATCAATCGCCCGCTTGCGGATCCACTCGGGCAGCTCGTTTCTGCCAGGCAGGGGGAAGAGCTTGACCTCGGCAACGGGCTTCATGTCTCTGATGAACTGGTTGCCCGGGCTCACGTCGCCGTCGAGGATGACAAGCTCGGTCGACGCCGGCATCTCGTCGCCGAACTCGCGCAGGAATCGCCATGCCGGTAGACCGTCGGACTCGCTCGTTGCGGCAGGCGTCACGTTGTCCGGCAATCTCGAGTCTTCGTCGCTTCGCGAGCCGCC
>DASTBR010000085.1:0-3208 GCA_035711945.1 Dehalococcoidia bacterium | reverse complement strand
TATGTGCGCTGAGGCCCTGCCTTGGCGCTGCCACCGGACGCTCGTGGCCGATGCCATCTTCGCCCGCGGTGTCCAGGTCGAGCACATCATCTCGGAGAGCGACGTGCGTAGGCACGAGTTGACGCCCTTCGCCCGCGTCGAAACGGGCCGTGTATCCTATGCGCCGCTTTGAATTGACATACCCAGGCGATCGCCAATGCCCAGCCCAGCAGCAGCCGCCCATTCCGCCGCCCGCACCTTCCTGCCACCTTCAGGCATCACCCGCAAGACCCTGAGCGCGCCACCATCCATCCCGACGATGAACCCGTCGTCCGTCAGCTCGGCCACCACCCCGGCCTCACCAGCCACATCGTCCAGGAGCTCCACTTCGAACAGCCTGAGCATCAAACCATTCAGCCGCGTGTGCGCCCCCGGCCGCGGGTTACAGCCCCGGATCAGGTTGTAGACATCGCGTGCCGGCGCGCTCCAGTCGATGCCCGCGTGTTCGTCCTCGCACGGCGGCTCGTACGTCGCCTGGGACTCGTCCTGCCGGATCCGCGGCGCCTCGCCCGCCTCAACCAGGTGCACGGCCTCCTTGAGCGCTTCCAGGCCCATCGGGTAGAGCTTCTCGAAATACAGCGAGCCCATCGTGTCGTGCTCGGCGATCGGCGCTTCCTTCTGCAGAAGGATCGGTCCCGTGTCCACGCCCCGTTCCACCCAAAAGATCGACAGGCCTGTGACCTCATCGCCCTGGATGATTGCCCAGTTCATGCTGCTGCGGCCGCGATGTCGAGGCAGCAGCGAAGGGTGGTACTCGATCGTCCCTTCGCGCGGGATCTCCAGCACGCGTTCAGGCAGGATCGCCGTCACAAACGCCATGACGCCGAGCTCCGGCTCCTTGTCGACGAGCCAGTCTGCGTCGCGCTTGGCCAGGCGCTTCGTGTCGATCACCGGGATGCCCAGCTCCTCCGCCTTGGCCCACAGCGGGTCTACGGCGCCGTCAATTGCCTCCGGCGCCGAGATAGCCACTACCTCGTGGCCTTCGTCGCGCAGAGCGTTAATTGTCTCCGCGCCGAAAGCCGCCTGGCCGATCACGCTGACTCGCATGTCAGCTGGCCCCCTGGGCCGTCATCGCTCGCCTCAGGGCGGCAATGCTCGCGCCAATCCCTGCCTCCGTGCGAAAGACCGATGTGCCAGCCACGAGCACGTTCGCCCCGGCCGCCACGCAGCGGCCGATGTTCTCCAGCCCCACGCCGCCGTCCACCTCGATCTCGAGCGCCGGGTTGGAATCTTCGGCGCGCCTGCGCAGATAGCGGACCTTGCTCAAGCATCTCTCGATAAACGGCTGGCCTCCCCAGCCCGGGTTGACGGTCATGACCAGCGCCATGTCAATCTCCGAGATCACGTCGTCCAGCATCGCCGCCGGTGTACCCGGGTTGATTCCGGCCCCGGCTCGGGCGCCGAGCTTGCGAATGTCCTGCGTTAGCCGGTGGATGTGCTCAGTCGCCTCGTAGTGCACTGTCACGCTGTCCGCGCCCGACTCCACGAACGGCTGCAGCAGATGGTCAGGCTCCTCGACCATGAGATGCACGTCGAGGAAAAGCGGCGTCGCTCGGTTGATCGCCTCGACGGTCAGCAAGCCAAGGTTCACCGGCGGCACAAACCGCCCGTCCATCACGTCCACGTGCAAGAGATCGGCCCCAGCCCGTTCCGCTTCCTGCACCTCCTCGCCTAGACGGGCGAAGTCGGCGGCCAGCACCGATGGCGCAAGCTTCAGGGTCGTCAAGCCTCACCCAGCAGCTGGCGGGCCCTCTCGAGCTGCGTCCTTACAGAGTCGGCGCCAGTTCCGCCCGGCAGGCTCCTTGACTCAACCGAGCTCTCGGCGCTTATACACAGCACGTCTTCGTCGAACAGCGAAGACACGCCCCGCAGCTCGTCGAGTGAGAGCTCGGTCAGACTCCGCTCGCTGTCCTCTGCCAGCCGTACGAGCCGCCCGACGATCCCATGCGCTTCTTCGAATGGCGCGCCTCGCTGCACCAGGTAATCGGCGAAGTCCGTCGCCAGCAGGGTCGGATCGGACGCGGCTGCTTCGGTCCTCGCCGCGTCGAAGGTGATGGTCTCGATCATCCCGGTCATCGCCTCCAGGCAGGAAGTCAGCGTGTGCAGCGAGTCGAACAGTCCGGCCTTATCCTCCTGCAGGTCTCGGTTGTATGAAAGCGGAAGTCCCTTCATCGTCGTCAGGATCGCTGTCAGGTTGCCGTAGACTCGTCCGCTGCGGCCTCGCACCAGCTCCGCGACGTCAGGATTCTTCTTCTGAGGCATGAGGCTCGACCCCGTGGCGTAGGCATCGTCCAACAGCGCGAAACCGAACTCGCTGGTAGTCCAGAGCACGATCTCCTCGGCCAACCGCGAGAGATGCATCATGCACGTCGCGCTGGCCGCCTGCACATCTATGACGAAGTCGCGGTCGGACACCGCATCGAGGCTGTTCGCGCTGACGCGGGCGAAGCCAAGCTCGTCGGCCACGGCCCTTCTGTCCAGTGGATAGGGGGCACCGGCCAGTGCGCCACTGCCCAGCGGCAGCTCGTCGACCGACTCCAGACACGACGCGAACCTGACCTGGTCCCGCTGCAGCATCTCGAAGTAGGCCAGCAAGTGATGCGCCAGCGTGACCGGCTGGGCCCGCTGCAAATGGGTATAGCCGGGCAAGACCGTGTCAACCTGCTCCTCCGCCCGCACCATCAGCGATCGCTGCAATCTGGCGATTGACTCCCGGACCCCCGGCAGACGCCGCTTGAGCCAAAGCCTCAGGTCCGTGGCCACCTGGTCGTTGCGCGAGCGCCCCGTATGCAACCGCCCGGCCGTTTCAGCGCCGATCAGCTGCGCCAGGCGCCCCTCGATGTTTCCGTGTACGTCCTCCAGGTCATCGCGCCACTGAAAGCGGCCGGCCTCGATCTCCGCGCCGACCTCCCCGAGTCCTTCGATGATCCGTGCGGCGGCTTCCTTCGGGATGATCCCCTGGTCGCCGAGCATCCGCGCGTGGGCGATCGAGGCGTCGATGTCCTCGCGCCACAGCTCGCGGTCGACGTCGACTGACGACGTGAACTGCTCGACGCTCTTATGAGTCGCCTTGCTGAAGCGTCCAGACCAGCGCTTCCCGCTCATTGGCCGAATCTATCAGGTAGAACGGCTGCTGGAGCCTATGGGAGCAGCCCGGCCCGTCGAAGAA
>DASTBR010000084.1:0-2028 GCA_035711945.1 Dehalococcoidia bacterium | reverse complement strand
CAGCATCAAGCCACCCATCACGACAGCCGACGTTGGTGTCACGAGGTTGACCAGCCCCGACGCGGACTGGTAGGCGGTTACGGCGAGCGAGCGAGGTACGTCCGCGAAGTCTGCCAGCGGAGCCAGGATCGGCATGACCAGCGCCGCATGGCCGGACGACGACGGCACAAGAAAGGCGATCGGCATGTTCACGATGAAAGCGAGCGCCGCGAACCTCGTTTCCGACGTGTCCGAGACGGCGTCTTCCATCCAATGAAGGATGGTGTCGGTGATGTAGGTGTTCTTCATCACCACCGTTACTGCGCGGGCCACGACGATGACAAGCGCCGCCGGCAGGAAGTCCGCGGCGCCGGCAAGGATACTGTCGACTGTGCCCTGCTCGCCAAAGCCCGCGATCAGGGCGATAGCGACGGCTGCAACCAAGAAGAGGACCGAGGCCTCGGGGAAGAAGAAGTTCGAGAACGTCGGCAGCGGGAAGTCGGCATCAAAGACGGTGTCCCAGATGTCGTGCCAGGGCACAAAGCCGTAGATCATCGTCAGGAAGGCCACAAAGAAGATGACGAGGATGACCTTGTGCTTCCCCGTCAGAGGTTCCAGCGCCTCGACCTCTTGCGCCGGCGGCCCACCGCCAATCGCCGCTTCACCGCCGCCGACCAAGGACCGCGATGGATCAGCCCGCACGCGCGAGCCGTACCAGAGGACGTAGGCCATAGCCACCGGCACCAGTACCAGCCACATGGCGATGCGCAGGCCGATTCCTTCGGTGATGCCGATTCCAGCGGCATCGGACGCTACGCCGGTTGCAAACGGGTTGACGGTAGACGCGAGCACACCCGAACCCGCTCCCAGGAAGATGATCGAAGCGCCGACCATGCGGTCGTAGTTCAGGGCCAGCGCCAGGGGCACGAGCAGGGCGAAGAATCCCAGCGTCTCCTCCCACATGCCGTAGCTGGTCCCGCCGAGGGCGAAGATCGCCATCAGGACGATCACCAGCAGGGCCGGGCTGTGCCGGAAGCGCAACGCGAGCGCCCCGATGCCGGCCTGGATGGCTCCGGTCTTCATCGTCACTGTGATGAACGCGCCGACCGCAAGGACGAAGAGAAAGATCATCGCCGAGCCGTAGAGGAAGCCCTCTTCGTCGCCGACGAAGCCGCGTTCGTTCTCGACGCCATAGAGGCCATATGAAGGCGCCGTCCAGAGGATCGAGAAGCGCCCTGATAGCGAGTCGTCGACGCAGACCTCGGTTTCAGGGACGTCGCCGCATGACGGCAGCTCATGGTAGGAGCCCGGGATAGTCTCGCCCGTTTCGGGGTCGACGTCGTAGATGCCGGCCGGAATAATGAACGCCGCCACCCAGACGGCGAGGAGGATGATGGTCAGGACTGTCAGCGCCGTGGGGAACTTGAAGCGTCGAGCGCCTGGTTCGGCGGCCGTGGCCTCAGGCGCGGGACTCTCGGCCGTGGTGTCGGCGGTTCTCTCGGGGATCTCGTCAGCCATGATCCTTTGGGCTCCTTCCTATCGAAATGCTTAGCGGAAGAGACTGCCTGCAGCCTCACGAGAATTAGTGAGACGGCCTAACAAGTTTCCTCATTCCGGAATGACAACCGTTCGTCAGCGCGCGTCGAGAGTAGACAGAACGCAGAAACTGGCACTTTATGCCTGATCCGATGTCGCAGCCACAGGCTCAACTGGTTCTTCTCGCCGCGCTGAGACGATGAATTCCAGCAGCACCGCAAGGGCGAAGATCACAGCGATGGCGACAAATGTATCGGGGTCGTTGTCCAGCGTGTCCGCCACGAATATGAGCAGCACGCCGGCGGTCAAGACAATTGCCAGCAGCAAGATCAGCGGCGAGGAGTTGGTCTCCTCGCGCAATCGGAAGGCCGCTAACCCCAGCAAGAGGAAAAGGCCAAGGGCGGCCGCGCTGCCAATCGACGCGATAGCCGTCAGGTCAAAGAAAACCGACAGGATGATGATTAAGCCGAGAGAAATTACGAGGCCCCAGCTTGCCTGGACGGGCGATCGGCG
>DASTBR010000083.1:0-5626 GCA_035711945.1 Dehalococcoidia bacterium | reverse complement strand
GCGTGCGGCGAAGTCGGCGACGACGGCCAGGGCATCAACGTATGGTTGCACGCGGAAGATCGGGGAGCCGAGGTGGAAGTGGTAACCGACCAGCTCCAGCGAGGGTCGAGCAAGGACCTCTCGGACTGCCTCCGCGGCCTGCCCGGTCGCTATCGGCAGTCCAAATTTCGTGTCGAGGATGCCTGTGGTCGTCTTGGCGTGGGTGTATGGATTCACGTCGGGCGACACCCTGAGCAGCACGGGCTGGCGGACACCGCCCGCTTCCGCGGCCTCGGCTACCAGTGCGATTTCAGAAAAGTTGTCGATGACGATCTGGCCGACGCCAGCGATCACTGACTGCTCGATCTCTGCACGGCTCTGGTTGTTGCCGTGAAAGAAGACATCCGGCATGGAGAAGCCGGCGGCCTGAGCGAGGGCCAATTCGCCGCCGGAGACTACGTCGAGCCCGAGACCCTCGTTGCGCAGCAGGCGAAGCAGCGCGATGCCAAGGTAGGCCTTGCCGGCGTAGACGATCCGTGAGTCGGGATAGCGCTTTTCGAACTCGGCGCGGAACTCGCGGCACATCTCGCGGATGGTCTGTTCGTTGTAGACGTAGAGCGGCGTGCCGAAGCGCTCGGCCAGCTCCACAGTGTCGCAGCCGCCAACCTCCAGGTGGCCCCGGCCGTTGACTTTGGTCCCCGGAGGGAACACGGCAGCATGGGCAAACTGAGCAGCAGTCATCGCTATCGAGCATCGGCCATCGAGCCAGCGGTTGGAAGCACTCACAAGGAGGTCACAAGGGACCTCTGGCGGCCAGCTTTACCGTTTACGGATTTGACAGCCCCTGCTAGGGTGAATCGCGGTGGTGGGCAAACAGAGAATGGATTGCGCTTTCTAGACACCAACATTTCGCGCCGCAAGTTCCTCGCCGGAGCGGCAGGTGTAGCCGGAGCTTCCGTCGTAGGCCTCAGCCTTAAATCACCACTCAGTGAGGTCACGTCCGGCTTGAAGCTGGCTCATGCTGACGCTGGCTGTGCGCATGGCAGCGACCCGAGCCTTCGCCACATGGCGTGGGTCTGGCAGTTCTCGCACGACGGCGACCCCTATCCGATCTCGGCGACGCTGGCGGCTAACAACCTTGCCGTGGCCGTGAAGACGCACGACGCGACGGACTGGATGTCGACCTACGACACGTCGCTCTCGGCAGTCACAGGTCCGACCAGGGTCGCCGAGCTCGTGGCGCAGTTCGAGTCAGCCGGGGTGCCCTTCCACGCATGGTGCGTCGTCAAGGGCCTGGACCCCTCGCTGGAGGCGCAGATGGCCTCCGAGGTACTCAGCGCCGGGGCGCGCAGCCTGATCATCGACCTCGAGGCCGGGGCGGGCTTCTACGAGGGCAACGCCGAAACAGCGGTGCTCTTTGGATCGCAGGTGCGGGCACTGCAGCCCGACGCCACGATCACGGTGTCGATCGACCCACGGCCGTGGCGGGCGACTCTGGTGCCGCTGGCCGAGTTCGCGGCCTTCAGCAATGGCTGGCTGCCGCAGGTCTACTGGGAGACGTTCAACTCGCCGGCCAACGTAACGGAGTACGACTACGCGGGTTACGGCGCCTCTTCGACGGGGATTACCCCTGAGCTAATCCTCGAAGGGACGATGAACGTACTGTCGCCATACAGCCTGCCGATCTATCCGGTCGGCCAAGGTGACTCGGCGAGCATGGACCTCTGGCAGCGCTTCGTCGACCACTCGACGTCGAACGGAATGAACACGCTGTCGAGCTGGCGCTATGGGGTCACTAACCCGGCCGTGTGGCCGCTGCTGTCCTCAGTAGCCGCGCTGCACGAGACCTACGTGATCCAGGAGGGCGACGCGCTCTCAGTGCTGGCCGAGCAGTGGGGCGTAAGCGTCGAGCAGATCGCTGAGCTGAACGGGATTGTCGACCCCAACTTCGTTCAGATCGGCCAGGTCGTCTGCCGGCCGAGCTAAGCTTTCTCAGCTAGAAGAGAAGGATCACGATCAACGGGGCGAGCATCGCGAAGAGCGCGAGCGCGCCGACGACGTAGAGAGTTGTGTTCCAGCCCGGACGCTCGTAGGGTTCGTGGTCCGTAAGTAAACCTTCGCGTTCCCAGCCGAGGTCAGAGTCGCTGGGCAGCGGGCCTTCATCGGGATCCACTTCCTCGTCCTCGATTGCTTCCACATCGTCGGCGACGTCATCGAGGTCTTCGAGATCGCCTTCTTCCAGGTCGCCGCTGAGCCGCCAGCGCTCCATCAGGCCAGAGCCATCAGCCTGTCGAGCCCTACGACCAGGTGGTCGAGCTCCATCGACTTCCGGACTGCCAGCAGGACGCCGGGCATGAACGACTCGCGCGACATCGTGTCGTGGCGGATCGTCAGGAGCTCGCCGCTGCCGCCCAGGAGCACCTCCTGGTGGGCGAGGAGGCCAGGGAGGCGTACGGAGTGGATGGTTACGCCGGACTCCGCGGTTGAGCGGGCGCCCGGCAGGTTCTCGCGGTCGGGGACGTTGCGCTGGAACTCGCGTCCGCGCTGCTCAGCCATCGAGCGCGCGGTCTGGACCGCCGTGCCGGAGGGTGCGTCGACCTTCTTGTCGTGGTGCAGCTCGATGACCTCGGCAGACTCGTAAAAGCGGGCTGCCTGCGCGGCGAAGTGCATCATCAGGACCGCGCCGAGGGCGAAGTTGGCGGCGACCACGCCGCCGAGCTTCTTCTCGGCGCAAGCTAACTCGAGCTTGCCGACGAACTCGGGCGTCAGGCCCGACGTGCCGATGACCGGGCGGATTCCTCGCTTCACAGCCGACTCGGTGAGCTGGGGCGTGAAGGCGGCGTTGCTAAAGTCGACGACGACATCCGGCTGACGAATATCGAACAAGTCGTCGGGCTGGGCGAGGAGCGTGAGGCCATCGCACTCGCCGGGATCGGCGAGACCGTCGATGAAGCCGACCGCCTCCAAGTCGGACTCGGCGTCGACCGCGGCGCGCACCTGCCGGCCCATGTTTCCGCTGCCCGAGATGGCGACACGAATCACTGCTCAAGCCTCAGTCGATAAGCGTGGCCGGTCAAGCACGCCGCTCGTCCAGCAGGTCGAGCGTGGCCAGGTCCTCCGGGGCGAGGCCCCAGGCGAGTACGGTTTCCAGCTCGTGGTCCCGCCCGTTGGTCTTCTTGTAGCGTGCGCCACGTTTGCCTCGCACTCTGCTCTCCGTTTCAGCCCACGTCCTGTGCCGCTCGAGGACGCCGTCGACGAGGCTCAGATACGTCGTATTGCGACGCGTCGGAGTTGATCGTGGCCGTGAGGGCGTGATGCGCTCGGTTCCGAGCTTTGCGACGCTCTGGGCGAACCAGAGGGCGATGGCGTCGGCGCGCTCGTTGCCCGGGATGCCGACGTGAGCGCGGACGTACTCCCACTTGACTTGCGGCCGGTTCAGCTCGTCGAGCTCACGCCATAGGTCGAGATTCTTGACGTCCTGGTCGGCGCGAGTACGCCAGCCGCCGGCCTTCCAGCGTCCGATCCACTCGGTGATGCCCTTGCGGACGTAGGTGCTGTCGGTATGGATCTCTACGGCCGGTTCATCGGCGGTTGCGCGCAGGGCCTCTATGGCGGCGCGCAGCTCCATTTGGTTGTTGGTGACGGGCGTCGCGCCGCCGCCCATCTCGGCGACGCGGCCATCCGCGTACTCGATGTGAACGCCCCAGCCGCCGGGGCCGGGGTTGCCGATGGCTGAGCCATCCGTGTAGACGACCGCAGGTTGGGTTTCAGTCATCAGTCGGCGGACCACTCGACCGCGGCGAAAACGAGTGCCACCACGCCGACCACCGCCGTAAGGAGTGTCGCCACGACCGGCAGCCGGTTGGCGGGTCGATAGCTCCCTGTTGTGATCTGGGCGATCGTCTCCCTGTACTCCAGGTAGGCAAAGCCGACCATGAGACAACCTGCGAGCACCGACGCGGTGCCCATTGCAACGGCTACGGCCCGTTCGAAGCCATCAGTGTCGGTAAGTGCGCCCGCGGCGACTCCTGCGGCGATCAGGACAATCGCCGTGCGCAGCCAGGCCAGAAAGGTGCGCTCGTTGGCCAGGTGTGTGCGGATCAGGGCGTCATCGGCGACAGACTCAAGCGGGTCGCGCTCGGTCTCAACCACTTCGCTCTCCCGCCGGTATCGCTGTAGGTGGAGCGGAGTCCCGCTGGTCGACGAAGCGCTGCCAGTCGTCGGCCAGGCCCTTCTGGCCGTAGGCGTAGCCCCAGGAGTCGCCGATCGAGTTGGCGAGAAGGGCTGAGACGAAGTAGCCGCCGATGAGGATGAGGATGAAGGCGGCGATGCCCCAGTTGCCCGAGATGAAGATCAGCCCGGCCGAGGCGGCGATCATCGCCAGGAGCAGGCCACCATACGCGATCGTGCGCACGACGCGGGCCTCGCGCCCGTGCTTGGCCTTGATCATGATCAGCACCTCGCGCGGGATGCGGTCGACCGAACCCGTCGCGCCGCAATGCGGGCAGCGACCGTCCTCGACGAGCGGGTTGTAGCAATTGGCGCAGAATCTGCCGGCGTTCGGCTCCTGTCCGCGATAGATCTGCTGGGCCAGTTCTTCCAGCCGCTCTGAGAAGATGGACTTCTCGGTGCTTTCGGCCACGGGCTGATCTTATGGCAGTGCCGTGAGGCGGTGGGTCAGTCGCCGAGCTCGATCTTCTCGATGACGGCGTCCTGCACGGGCTTGTCGCGGGCGCCGGTCGGCTGGGCTTCGATCTTGTCGACCGCGTCCATGCCGTCGGTGACCTTGCCGAAGACCGTGTGCTTGCCGTCGAGCCAGGGTGCCTCCTGGGTTGTGACGATGAAGAACTGGCTGCCGTTGGTATTTGGGCCGGCGTTGGCCATCGCCAGTGCCCCGCGCACGACCTTGTGCTTGTTGAACTCGTCCTCGAACGTGTAGCCGGGACCACCGGTGCCCGTACCGGTCGGGTCGCCGCCCTGGATCATGAAGTCCTTGATCACCCGGTGGAAAATCACGCCGTTGTAAAAGTTCTTGCCGGCGAGCTTCTTGAAGTTGTCGACGGTCTTCGGCGCGTCCTCGTCGAAGAGCTCGATCGTGATCACGCCCTGGGTGGTGTGCATCTTTGCCTGGCTCAAGCTTTACCTCCGCGCGGAGCGTGCGCCCCGCTGTTTCTATCGTTTTCGAGCTTAGCTTCGAGTTGAGGTACGTCTCGCAATCGCGCCTCGGTGTCGACGATTCGGTCCTGCTCGCGCTTTAGCTCAGCGATGTGCGACTCGAGACGCTCGCGCTCGACGAGACGCGCGAATAGCAGGATACCGCCGCCGAGGATGACGATGTCGTCGATCTGGCCGAGCACCGGGATGAAGTCCGGGATCAAATCGATTGGCAGCGCCAGGTAGACCACGATGAGAACGAGAATCGCGCGGTTGACAAGCGGGATTTGCTCGTCGGCCAGCAGTCGTCCGGCGAGGCGGAAGCGGTTCTCCCACGAGAGGTCCTGGATGTGCCGGAGGACCGGATGCACGCGGAAGCGCCGGTAGAGCATGTAGACGACGATCGCCAGCGCCAGCAGGGAGAGGAGGATGACGACTATCCATTCGGCGCTGCTCACGCTTCACTCCTCACTCGATCGAGCAGCTCCTTGAG
>DASTBR010000082.1:0-2110 GCA_035711945.1 Dehalococcoidia bacterium | reverse complement strand
GGGCCCGAAGATGACATTGCCTACCCGGAAGTCGCCATGGACGAGGCAGCGCTCATTCGCATCGGGTAGGCGCCGGCGCAGCCAGCGAAAGGCCAGTTCGAAAGCTGGGTGCGCCTCCGGTGTTATGCCGCGGTATGTCTGTTCCAGTCCCTCGAGCTCGGCTGCTGCTGGCGCCTGGTCGGCGGGTGGCTCACGCAGCTCCATCTCCTTGTATCGCCCTTGCGGTATGGCGTGGACGCGGGCAGCGGCCGCGCCGAGCTGGCCAGCTAGCGCCGCTCGCGCTTGCGAGTACTCGTCGTCCCGTAGGAGCCTGCGGGCGATCGTTTCGCCTGGGATGCGCCGCATGAGGAAGAAGGAGACGGGAAGAGAGTCGTCACCCATGAACAACGGCTCCGGCACAGGCACCCCTGCCTCAAATGCAGCTTTCAGAAGGTCGTACTCGGGGATCGCCTTGGTCGTGACCCAGCCGACTGCGGCTGAGCGCAGCACCATCGGTACCAGCTCGCCGGCAAGTATGGCGTCGAGGGACCAGATCTCGCGCGACGCGCCGCCGGTCAGTTGGACGACGTTCTCTACCGCGGCCTGCTTACCGGTCTGACGCTCGAGGAAGGCTGGCAGCTCTCGCTGGATGTCCTCGGCCTTCAAACGTTAGCGAACCTGGTCGAGGTACTCGGATAGGCCGTAACCGACGTGCTCACCGCAGCGATACTCTGTCATGCCCTCACCGATATGGGTGACCTTGCCCTCACGACGGTTGCGCAGCGGGATGAAGCTCTTGACGGCCCCGTCGACCACCAACGTCTCGTCACCTTCGAGGCCCAGCGTGGCCTGGAACTTGCGATGGTAAAGTCCTGCCTCGTCGAAGTCGGTCTGAATGTTGATTGCCTTCACATTCGTAAGCTGGCCATCGCGCACCACAACGCCACCCTGGGTCTTCGAGCCGTCGTGCCTGACAACCTCCGAGCCCATGAAACCGAAGTCGGGCCCGAAGTTGCAGGTTAGCCAGCGGTAGTAGCTGAGTGCCTGCCAGTAGCGCGGACCCCACGAATGGTCGCGCAGTCCGAGACCGTCGATCTCGAGCGCTTCGCCGTCGATCTCCAGGGTTCCGGTGGCCCGCATGTGTTGCTCATAGTGGGCGCGGGCGAACTCCTCCTCGGGGTTCTCGGATTGCCGCTCGCTGACGTGTCCGTAGAGCGGCCCGACCGCTTCCTGCAGCAGGTCTAGCTTGATGCGCTTCTTCGGGTTCTCTGTGAAAGCCTTCTTGGGGTCTGCCATCTGGAGGGGGTCCGTCAGCAGGACCGCGCCGCCGTCGTAGGACGTCCTCAGCTGTTCGACGGGTTCGACGACCTCGAACTTCATGCCGCCAGCATCGAAGGCGTCGTTGTTGTCGATCGGCGAGCGGTCGAAGTTAAAGAGCACAGAGCCGTCGGGCAGATAAAGGCAGAGCGTCATCTCGGCGTAACCCTCGTTGGCGCGGTTGCCCAACCTCAGGAAGCCGCCGGTCTGACGCCCGCGGTCGAAGAAGTTGAAATACATCGACTCGTTGAAGTTGTCTTCGGGCCCGAGCGGGTGCATGTATTCGTCGTCGGGCTTGACGTTGCCGAGGATCCTGGTGCTTGTAACCATGCCAACCTCCGTCGCTGTCTGCAGCGTATAGCGATGGTATGTAACGCCACGCGGCGGAGCCAATAGAATTCGTCAGTGGCTGAGCGGCTCCTCTTCGTCCCGACCTGGCTGATCTCGCCCAACGTTTGCGAGAACACGCCGGCTTTGCGCGCTGCTCTCGACGAGCTGCGCGCAAATTTCGATGTCGACGTGTTTACCTGGCCCAGCCTGCGCGGTGGGGGTGACTTCCCACCGACGTGGGAGGGCGGATCGGAGGCGCTACAGGCAGCATTCACGCCTGGGTGCCATGTTGTGGTGATGGCTGAGACGCCGCAGGCGCTGGTCGCGCTTTCACGCGATCAGACGGGAGTTGCCACCTTCGTTGCCGATGGCATGTGGACGCCGCCGGCGACGCTACGGGCGCTTGGCAGACTCGACGAAGCGGCCGCAGCTGTGTCCACCTACCGCGGCCGGAGCTATCAATGGGTCCGGCTCTACATGCAGG
>DASTBR010000081.1:0-5300 GCA_035711945.1 Dehalococcoidia bacterium | reverse complement strand
GAACGGAGGGCCGCCATGCTCAACTACTTCCAGGGAAGCCCGAGGCTGTCCCAAAAGGCGATCGAGAACCGCGAGGAGGATCTGCGCCGCGCCGAGGCCGAACGCACCCTCGGCGACGCCATCAGCGCCTTTCTCCTGGTCATCGGCCTGCTGACGATCCTGCTTTTCACCATCCACACGGTGAACCAATACTTCGGCGAAGAGGAGCGCTACAGCTTCCTCGAAAACGAAGTCGACGAGTTCAACGCGTTGATGAACTTCCTGCGCGACCTGATCCAGGGCTGGGCGCTCGGCGGTATCGCGATCGGTGCCAGCTGGCTGGTCGCCCGGTCGCTGCTGCGCTGGACGCGTGACGATGAGTACGTCTCCGTTGGCACGGGTCAGGCCGAGGCCGCAGACGCCCGCGTCGCCCGTGCGCAGGAAGGGGCAGTCGGGGAGGCCACTGGCGCGAAGGGCAGCCCGGGCTACCGCGGACCCGATGCAACGCGCGGCACAAGCGCACAGCGCTAGCGACTACTACAGATGCCTATCAGGGCGGGACCAGGCGCTCCCGCCCTGCAACCCTAACCAAGCTGCGCTAGCCACGGGTGATTTGGGTAGATCTGGGCGACCGCAGCCCGCAGCCATGATCGCTGGGCCTTGCCGAGATGCGGCGCGAGGACGGTGAAGTCCTGTTCGTCGGCGGGACGCAGACCCTTGCTGTCGAAGTAAGCCGTGGCCTTGTAGAAGAGGAGCACTTCCGGCACCACTGTAGGTAACCCCCACGCCGACAGTCGCGCGCACCCAGCGAGCGGCATCGCAATCTGGGGCCGACTGGACAACTCGACCCCGACATACTGGAGACCCCGGCTCAGGATCCAATCGCCATCTGAGCGCTCGTTAAGAAGTATCTCGAGGCCGAAGCCCTGATCGGCGGGCCTGGAGAGGCGGGAAGGCGACTCCGCGCCGTCCGGGCGCGCATGTATGTGGGCGGGCAGGACAAGAGGCCGGCCGTCCCATGGCTCGCTCGTGTCACCCGCCACCCGCTGGTCGTGCGCCACCAGTTGCCAGCCGGAGAGGTAATCGAACAGCGAGAGCTGGTCCTCCTCGAATACCGTGACATCGACGTCCTGGTGATCACGGGTCTGCCGGCCCACCCAGGCATCGACTGCCCAGCCCCCGCACAGGAACCAGTCAGGACCGAAGGTTGCCATGAGCCTCGCGAGGCGGACGAGGGGTTCCGGAATGGTGGCGCTAGTCACCCTGTGTTATGCGCAGTGCGCGCCTGGCGAGTGCCGGCACACCCTCTTTCAGTCCAGCAAACATCTGGTCATCCGTGGTGCCCTGCAGGAAGCGCGCGTAGCTGGCGTTCAGCAGGATCGCCAGCTTCCAGACGGCAAGTGCCTCGTAGAACGCGAACTCCCGCATCGAGCGCCCGGTCTTCTCCTCGTAGCGCGCCAGCATTTCCTCGCGCTCCGGCAACCCGTCCTGCATCGTCACGGAGATCGCGCCAGTGACGCTGTCGGCCTGCGTCCCCGGCCGATGCCAGTACGACAGCATCCATCCCAGGTCGGCCAGGGGGTCGCCGATCGTCGACATCTCCCAGTCGAGGATGGCGAGCAGCCGAGCCGGCTTATGCTCGGCAAACAGGACGTTGTCCAGCTTGTAGTCGCCCTGAACGATGGTTGCGTCCTTCTGCTCGGGCACGTTCTCCTCCAGCCACTCCGTCACTTCGTCCAGCTCTGGCACGGGCCGCGTCATCGGGAGCGTCACGGCGATCTGGCTCGACCAACGTCGTAGCTGCCGGTGCAGGTAGCCATCGGGTTTGCCGAACCCTTCCAGGTCGAGTTTCTGCCAGTCGACCGCCTGTAGCTCCGCGAGTGCATCAACGAGCTCGAAGCCGATCTGCCGGCGAGCTGATACGTCTTTCTGGAAGTCTTCGGGCAGCCGGTCACGGATCACGACGCCGTCAACCCGCTCCATCAAATAGAACGGCGCGCCGATCACCGAGGTGTCCTCGCAGGCCAGCACGGTGTGCGGCGTTCTCGCGGGCGTGTCCTCCAGCGCCTTGAGAATGCGGTACTCGCGTAGAACGTCGTGGGCAGTCGGCTGCAGCGGTCCCAGCGGCGGCCGGCGCAGGACCATCCGCTGCTCGCCGCGGGTCACATAGAAGGTCTCGTTCGAATGACCGGCGTAGAGCCGCTCGACCTCGACCTCGCCCGACCCCGGAAGCTCGCGGTCGAGATAGGCAGCCAGCGCCGTTGGATTCAGAAGCTGTTCAGCTACCGACGGGGCGCTCATAACGCTGTTGAGCCTATGGCATCGCCTGAGGGAGCCGCCAGAGCCTCCTCGCGTCAGCCCTTTGACACGGCCCGGATCACGAACAGGATCAGAATCGCGCCCAGCAGCGAGACGATGAATGAGCCGATCCAGTTCAATTCGTCCTCATCCGGGCCAACGATGATGTCGAAGAGGAAACCGCCCAACAGCCCGCCGGCGATACCTATGAGCACCACGCCGATACAGCCGAGCGGGGTACGGCCGGGCACAATCAGGCTGGCGAGCGCCCCAACTATGGCCCCGACGATGATGAAGCCGATGATTTCCATGCTTCGTTGCTCCTGCTGGCGGGCAAGTACTTAAAGCGAGTCTATCAGCGCCTCTTAGAGGCTCAGCGGCCCGAGATCTATTTCATCTGCTCCAGCTGTTCGCGCGTGGCCAGCCAATCAAGGGTCCAACCGTGGTCCCCGCGCGTAAGTCCCGCAGCCCCACCCTTGGCCAGCGCCACAAAACTGCTGTTTCGGCCATTGCTGCAGAGAGACGCCACGAGCGTCGACAGCTGCGGATCATGGCCGACGACTGCGACCGCCTGGCCGCTGTTAGCCAGCTCGTCGACCAGCCCTCGCCAATCACCGTCGGGAGCGAGGCGGTCGTCAACTCTCAGTTCGGCATTCTTGAACTGCTTCTTCAAGAGCTCGGCTGTCTGCGCCGCACGGACCAATGGGCTGGTCACTATGCAGGCCAGATCAGGACAGGCTACGGCGATTCCTCTCATGGCCCTCTTGGTTTGTCGCTTACCTTTAGTGGAAAGCGGTCGTTCCCGGTCCAGGACGGCGTTGGCCTCGGGATTACCGGCGGGACCGTGTCGGACCACGATAAGTTGCAACTTACTGCTCCTTTCCGATCAACTCGGGAATCGCCCACTCTTTCGCCCCCTGCCGCGGATGACGAGACTGTCGCCGTCATCGACATCGGCTCCAACACCTGCCGCCTGGTGGTGGCCAGGCTCTGGCCCGACTGGGGATTCGCAATTGTCGAGGAGACGGAGGCCAGCGTCAGGCTGGCCCCCACCCGCCCTGAGAAGCCGATCGGCCGCAAAGCGCTCGAACGGGCCCATCGGGCTTTCTCCGAGTTCCGCTCGATCGCGGATTCCTACAACCCGGGCAAAAGGATCTACGTGGCGACGGCTGCCGTCCGCCAGGCTCCGAATCGGGAGCGTGTCGTCAGGCTGTTCCAGGACTGGCTCGGCGGCGAGATCAGGGTCATCAGCGCTATCGAGGAGGCTGAGTACGCGGTGGTCGCCACGATCAACAGCCTCCCTGCATTGTCTGGCACCGTCGTTGACCTCGGCGGTGGCAGCGTTCAGGTCGCCACCTATCTCGGCCCTGCGATGACCAGCTCCTATAGCTTCCCGCTGGGCGCTCTGCTCATGCGGCAACGCTTCCTTTCCAGCGATCCACCCAAAGCCCGCGAGCTTAAGCAACTGCGCTCCAATGTGCGTGAGGTCCTCGACGAGGGGCGGCTGCAGTTGCCGCAGCCGGTCATCTTCATCGGCGGGACCGTCCGTGCCCTGGCGCGCTTGCAGCAGCGACTCTCCGGCTACCGCCTCGGCTGGCCCCATGGCTATACGTTCACAGCGTTTCAGCTCTCCAAGCTGACCGATAGCCTCTGCACCAGCTCGACCAGCGAGATCGCGCGTCTGCCCGGCGTGGGCACCGAACGCGCCGACATCCTTGCGGCGGGCGCTGTTGTCCTGGACGAGTTCTGTCGTAGCCTCGGCGTCAAGCGTCTTACCGTCTCCGGTGAAGGCATCCGGCACGGCCTGCTCTACCGTGAGCTCGAGCGACGCGGTAGGTCGCCGGGCGCCGCGCGCGACCGCACGATCCGCACGCTCCGGGCGTCGCACAAGGAGCCGCCCTACATCGACGCCGCGCGCGCGATCTGCCAGCAGATAACAGCCGCGATCCCCAACCTTGATCCAGAGGTGACAGCTCTCCTGCCGGTCGCGGTCGAGCTGCATCGCATCGGCGACACGATCAACGTTCACAAGTCCGATCGCAGCGGGCAGTCGATTGTGGCTAGCTCCGAGTTGCCCGGCTTCAGCCAGCGCGAAGCGCTTCTGCTGGCGTTGACCCTCGGCTCCCAGGAGTCGTTTCGCGCCAGCAAGAGCGACTTCGGACAGCCGCTCCAGCCCGCCGACCGTGCAGTAGTCGCCAGGCTCAGCGCACTTCTCCGATTGACCGTAGTTCTGGCCCGGCCGCTTAGTGGACAGGTCTTCTTCTTCCACGATGGCGAGGTCCTGCGTGTCACGACGCCAGTCGTTCCCTTCGAAGCGGATGGCCTCGCGATGCGTATGCAGGACGCGTTCGGCTTCGAGACCGAGTTCGTTTCCGCGGGTGGCGATCAAGAGAACGGCGCCGAGCGCTCGAAGATTGTGTGAGCGCCGGGTTCGTCAGTCTTTGATGGCGGCTGCCACTCGCGGCCCTGCAGACGCCAGCCGCTTCTGTTGTCGGCCAGCAAGGCGTCGATGACGGACTGGAGCACCTGTTTATGCTCCGTCGAAAGTACAGGCGCAAGCACCTCGATTCGCTCGTCCAGGTTTCGCTTCATCAGATCGGCGCTGCCGATCCAGTACAGTGGCTTGCCGCGGTTGTGGAACGCAAATAGCCGCGAATGCTCCAGGTACTTTCCGACCACGCTAACGACGCGGATCCGGTCGCCAGTACCGGCCGCCCCCGGCTGGATCCGGCAGATTCCGCGCACGATCAGATCCACCTGGACTCCGGCCTGCGCCGCCTCGTAGAGAAGCCTCGTAAACGCGAAGTCCTCTAAAGCGTTCATCTTCAAGACGATGCGCGCCTTGTGGCCTGAGTTCGCCGCGTCGATCTCGGCGCGGATCATTTCCTCGAGGCGCGAGCGCATTTCGAACGGGGCGACCAGCAGGCTCTGGCATTCGGGGCTTTCTGCGTATCCCGTCAGGTAGTTGAAGACCTGCAGCAGGTCCTGGCAGATTTCGGGTCGTGCCGTGAAGAGGCCAAAGT
>DASTBR010000080.1:0-4847 GCA_035711945.1 Dehalococcoidia bacterium | reverse complement strand
CAGGCCATCGCAGACAAGAGTCCTGGCGGCTGTTTCGCCGTCGAGGGCCATGAGGACGATGGCGACGTTGCCGCTGACCACCACGACATGACAGCCGGGCGTTAGAGCGCTGCGCACAGCCTCGGCGGCGCCCTGCCAGGTCGGCGGCACAATAGGCGTGGGCTGGGTCGAAGGCCAGGAAAAGATATCGACGTCGAAGCTGCCGCGCAGCTCTTTCGTCAGCTCGCGGTAGCCGGCAAGGACATCGACTGCCGCCGGGGAGCGTCCCCAACCGGGCAGGAAGAGAACTTGCTCAGCCATCGGCTGAATGATAGGTCGGGTATTCGAACAGGGTTTGTTAACAAGATTGTCATTTGGCCGAGGCCAGCTTAAGCCCACCTTTCCCTAATATTTCGAGCATCACCGCTGCGCCTCTCCCTCTCCGTTTAGCCGAGAGGCAGGGGTGAGGTAGGACAAGGAGCAGCATCCCCATGACCCCACACGAAGTCGCCGACTTCATCAAGCAAAAGGGCATCAAGATCGTCGACCTCAAGTTCAACGACCTGCCCGGTCTCTGGCAGCACTTCTCAATCCCCGTAGCCGAGATGACCGAGATGGACGACCTCACCAAGTCCATCTGGGCCGAGGGCATCGGCTTCGACGGCTCTTCGATCCGCGGCTTCCAGCAGATCAACGAGTCCGACATGATCCTCATCCCCGACCCCAAGACGGCCGTCCAGGACCCGATCACGGCCCACCCCACGCTGTCGCTGATATGCGATATCTACGACCCCATCAGCCGCCAGCCCTACACCCGCGACCCGCGCTACGTCGCCCGCAAGGCCGAGGAATACCTCAAGACGACCGGTATTGCCGACACCTCGTACTGGGGCCCGGAGTGCGAGTTCTTCGTCTTCGACGACGTGCGCTACGACGTCACCGAGAACGCGACCTACGCCTTCCTCGACAGCGTCGAGGCCGACTGGAACACCGGTAAGGAGGAAGGCCCGAACCTTGGCTACAAGGCCCGCTACAAGGAGGGCTACTTCCCGACCGCACCGTTCGACACCCTCCAGGACATCCGCACCGAGATGATCCTCGAGATGGAGAAGGCCGGAATCACCGTCGAGGTCCACCATCACGAGGTGGCGACCGCCGGTCAGTGCGAGATCGACATGAAGTTCGACACGCTGACCGCCATGGCCGACAAGGTGATGATGTACAAGTACATCGTCAAGAACATCGCGCGGAAGCACGGCAAGGTGGCCAGCTTCATGCCGAAGCCGATCTTCAACGACAACGGCTCAGGCATGCACACCCACCAGAGCATCTGGAAAGACGGCGAGAACCAGATGTACGACGCCAACGGCTACGCGCTGATCAGCCAGACCTGCAAGTGGTACATCGGCGGCCTGCTCAAGCACGCGCCGGCTCTGATGGCCTTCTGCGCCCCCACGACGAACAGCTACAAGCGGCTCGTCCCCGGCTTCGAGGCGCCGGTCAACCTGGTCTATAGCGCGCGCAACCGTTCGGCGGCATGTCGAATCCCGGTTTACACCGACAGCCCGAAGAGCAAGCGCGTGGAGTTCCGCTCACCGGATCCGCTGGCCAACCCCTACCTGGCGTTCTCCGCGTGCCTGATGGCCGGCCTCGACGGCGTCGAGAACCAGATCGACCCCGGTGAGCCGCTCGACCGCAATACCTACGAGCTGAGCGGCGCCGAGTCGCTGAATGTGAAGCAGCTCCCCGGCTCGCTGGAGGAGTCGCTAAACGCCCTCGAGGAGGACCACGACTTCCTGCTGCGCGGCAACGTCTTCACCCCGGACGTCATCGACGTCTGGCTGCAGTACAAGCGCGAGCGCGAGATCGACGAGCTCCGGCTCAGGCCGCACCCCTACGAGTACTACATGTACTTCGACGCCTAGGCGGGGCCAATCTGTAGGGGCAGGTGTCCGGCCATCCACCGACAGGCTTGAACGCCGAGACACCTGCCCTGGCTTCGAAGACAACCGCAGCTGATGATCCACGGAACTGGGCAGGTGTCGACACACCGGAAACCTGGTCGTTCATCGGACGGACACCTGCCCCTACGAAAGGTTGGCCGCCTTGAAGTACGACCCGGCACGACACCGCCGGCGGTCGATCCGCCTGGATGGCTTCGACTACACAACGCCTGGGCCGTACTTTCTGACGATCTGCACAAATGGCCGAGAGCCCATCCTCGATGACCCTACCAATCGCGAGATCGTCTATTACGCCTGGCTGGACCTTCGAAACAAGTTCCTGCACGTCGACCTCGACGCCTTCACGATCATGCCCAATCACATCCACGGAATCGTCATCCTGGGCGAGCCGCCACATTCTGTAGGGGCAGGTGTCCGGTCGAGCCAGCTCCCAAACCAGCGTCCTGCTTTGACACCTGCCCGGCTCCGGTCGGCCGCCAACCGCTACGGTCTCCCTGCTATAGTCCGCCAGTTTAAGAACCGATCCGCGCGACGGATCAACGGGCGCCTGGGCCTGTCAGGCACCTCCGTCTGGCAACGGAACTACTGGGAGCATATCGTTCGTTGCGATAAGTCTTTCCAGCGCATCCGCGACTACATCCTGAACAACCCTATCTGCGGCGACCTCGATGGCGCTCTAGACGCAGCGGCGGCCATGGGTGACGAGGCCATGTGGACCTGGCTTGAAGAAAATCACCGGGTCGTGCAGGGCCGGAGCTAAGCGCCTCGAGAGCAGTTAGGGCAGGTGTCGGGATACTGCGCTTGGTCGATTGTCGGCCGGACACCTGCCCCTACGAAGGGTGTCCAAACTTAATCGCAGCGAAATCTACCGCGGAACTCCAAACGGCAAAATGCGATCATGATTGACCGCGACCAAAAGGATTATGTCCTGCAGACGGCGCGCGAGCAGAACATCAAGTTCGTCCGCCTCTGGTTCACCGACATCCTCGGTACGCTGAAGAGCGTCGCCAAGACCATGTCCGAGATGGAAGAGGTGCTCGACGAGGGCGCCGGCTTCGACGGCTCGTCGATCGAGGGCTTTGCCCGCATCGACGAGTCAGACATGGTTGCAATGCCCGACCCGACCACGTTCCAGATCTTGCCCTGGCGGCCCAGGGAGGACGGCGTGGCAAGGATGTTCTGCGACATCCAACAGCCCGATGGATCGCCGTTCGAAGGCGATCCTCGTTATGTCCTGCGACGGCAGCTTAAGCGCGCCGCTGACCTCGGCTTCACCTTCTACGTCGGCCCCGAGCTCGAGTATTTCTACTTCAAGAACTCCGAGGGAACAGAGTTCCTCGACCAGGGCGGATACTTCGACCTTACGCCCCTGGACGTCGCCAGCGACCTGCGCCGCGACACCGTCCTGGCGCTCGAGTCGATGGGCGTCCCGGTCGAGACGAGCCACCACGAGGTCGCGCCGTCCCAGCACGAGATCGACCTCCGCTACACCGATGCGTTGACCATGGCGGACTCATGCATGACCTACCGCCTGGTGGTTAAAGAGATCGCCATGCTGCGCGGCGTGTATGCCACCTTCATGCCCAAGCCCGTAGCCAACGAGAACGGCAGCGGCATGCACGTCCACCAGTCGCTGTTCAAAGGCGAGCGCAACGCCTTCTACAACGCCGAGGATCCCTATCACCTTTCGGCCATGGCCCGCGCCTACATCGCCGGCCTGCTCTCTCATGCTCGCGAGATAACGCTCGTCACCAACCAGTGGGTCAACTCCTACAAGCGCATCACCCCCGGCTACGAAGCCCCGGTCTACGTAACCTGGGCGCAGCGCAACCGCTCGGACCTCATTCGCATACCGCAGTACTCGCGCGGCAAGGAGAACGCTACCCGCCTCGAATACCGCGCCGCCGATCCGGCCTGCAACCCATACCTCGTCTTCGCCGTCATGCTCGCGGCTGGCCTCGACGGGATAGAACGTGAGCTGCCCCTTGGCGAGCCGACAGAGGAGAACGTCTTCGAACTCGGCGAAGAGGAACGCGAGAGAAGAGGGATCTCGGTACTCCCCGGCAGCCTGCTCGAGGCGATCGAGGAGGCCGAGAAGAGCGACCTGTTGCGCTCAGCGCTCGGCGACCACGTCTTCGAGAGCCTGATCGAGAACAAGCGGATCGAGTGGGACGACTATCGCCGCCAGATCACCGACTACGAGCTGAGGCGCTACCTGCCGATTCTTTAGTCCGCAGTGGCCGCAGCCTCAGGGATCTTGAAGCTCACGCCTGTTAGTTCCTCAGAGATCTGCCAGAGGCGCCGCGCGGCATCCTCGTCGTAGGCTGTCGGCCGCGCCTGCACGACCTGCGGGTACCCGCGCATCTCCCGGAATCCATCTGGCCCGATGTAACTTCCAGCTTCGATGTTTGCCGCGGTCGCTGCGTAGAGCAGTGGCAACGCGCCCATCTCCGCGCTCTGGGCGAAGACACGGTTCGAGAAGGCCATGAACAATCTGTCCGGGTTCGGCGCCGCGGCCACCTGCAGATTGGTCGCGGCGTAGCCGGGATGTGCTGCCACGCTCTTGATGGTTGAGCCGGCCACGCGCAAGCGGCGATTCAACTCGAACGCGAAGAGCAGATTCGCCAGCTTCGACTGACCGTAAGCGCCCCAGCGGCTATAGCCGCGTTCGCCCTGCAGGTCGTCGAAGTTCATCCGGCCCATACGGTGCGCTCCGCTGCTGACAGTCACCACGCGTGCATCCTCGCGACCCGTCATTGCCTCGAGCAGGTGTGCGGTCAGGGCAAAGTGGCCGAGGTGGTTCGTACCGAACTGCAGCTCGAAGCCGTCCTTCGTCAGCTTTCGCGGAGATGCCATGACGCCTGCGTTATTGACCAGGATGTCGAGGCTGTCCTGCTCGGAGCG
>DASTBR010000079.1:0-8878 GCA_035711945.1 Dehalococcoidia bacterium | reverse complement strand
GGTGGCAGGTTCGAATCCTGCGGGGTGCCACCCCCTTGACCTAATTCGAAGGTGAAATAAGGCGTTCGCGGATTGTGGAGGGTACTGCCGTACGCGATCATCCGCTCGTGACGAGAGAATATCTTCTCACCTCTGAAATCGAGCTGGAGAGGCTGCGCCTGCAATCCCAGGTGTGGGAACCGTCGGGGCAGCAACTTCTGGCCAGGTTGCCCTCGGGCGAAGGACTACGCGTGGTCGACGTGGGCTGTGGCAGCCTCTCCTGGCTCCGTATTCTCTCGGGCTGGGTCGGGCCGTCAGGGAGCGTGGTCGGCACCGACATCGACGAGAAGTTGCTCGGTGCAGCCCGTTCCTTCATCGAGTCGCAGCAAATGAGCAACGTGGAGTTGGTCCAGGACGACCTGTTCGCCAGCAAGCTCGAACCAGGCTCCTTCGACGCCCTGCATGCACGTTTCGAGCTGGCGCCGCTCGGTCGCTTCGAAGAACAGATTGCCGCGCATCGTCAACTGCTGAAGAAAGGCGGCTGGCTGATCCTGGAAGAGCCGGAAACCGGCTCGTGGCGCATCAACCCCGATGCCCCGGCGACAGCCCGTCTGGTCGGCCTTATCCTCGAAGCCTTCATCGCCTCGGGCGGCGACTTCAACGCGGGTCGCCGGTTGCCAGGACTACTGCGTGGTGTAGTGGAGGAGCTGCACCTGGATGCTCATGTCGTCGCCCTACCATCCGGGCACCCATATCTTCGGCTGCCGCTGCAGTTCGCGGCTTCGCTGGGCTCTCGTCTGGATCCGGTCGTCAACAGGGACGAGCTGGAAGAGCTTCTGTCTCAGGTCGAAGCAGAGATCGACCGCCCTGAGAGCTGGGGCACTTCATTCGCTGTCATCCAGGCCTGGGGTCAGGTCGTGTGAGTCGATGCCTCGCGAGCGGCAGGCTATTTCGCCGAACTCGCGCGTAGTAGCCGTTGGATCACCGTGATGTGATTCTGCAGATGGCGAAGGTTCTTCGTCAGAGCCTTTCGGACATCCTCGCTGTCGCGCTCACCAAGCCGTGCTGCGTCCTTATGGATCACCTGCCAGGCGTCGAGGACTTCCTTCACGCTTGACGGCTTGCTCGCCGCCATGGCCTCGAACTCAGGCCTTGCCTGCAAGCCGCCCGGAGGGAGGCCCATCGCACTCCAGGACTGTGCCCCGGAAGAGACCAATCCCAGGTGGCCTTGTTCCGTGAAGACCAGATGGCGAAGGTTCTCCAACACCGACCATCTTCCGTTCGGCGGACGTTGAGCGAGCAGAGCATCGTCCTTGCCGGACAGGAGCTCACGAAGACGGCGTTGTTCCTCGTCGATCTGCAGGAGCAACGACCGTGCGCTCTCGGTAGGCATGGCGCTGATCGTATCAGTGGCCGGTCGTGCGTCTAGCGGCCCCTGGCGCACTCGACCGTGGCCTGCGGCCGATACCGCCCAGCACGCCGATGGTCTTCATCCGAATGTCGAGGTACCCAGAGCGTTGGGGCGGTGCGCCTGCCCCGGGCCTCTTACCGCTCCTTCTTGAATCCTGCGTATTCGGGGATCCTGTTGACCGCGATCTCCCTGGTTTTTGGATCGAACTTGATCGTTATCTTCGGTTGTTTCTCGGCGTCTTCCTTGTCTGCCATGTGAGCTCCTCGGGGGTTAAGGTGCCAGACCGGAATGATAAGACCTGGCGACGGCTGAGGCTTACGAACGGACTCACACAGTTATCACAAAGCGATTGGCGCCAGCGGACTCACCCTCACTAGGCTCTCCCAGTGACCACCCAGCCAAAGAGGGATGTCTCCTTTACAGGCCGCGGTTCGATGCTCGCCGTGGAGCGCGCAGAGGGCGCCTACCTGATCACTCCCGATGGCCGCCGAGTGCTAGACGCGGCCGGCGGGGCCATCGTCGCTAACATTGGCCACGGCCGTCGCGAGGTCGCAGACGCAGCGGCCCGCGCCCTCGAAGAGCTGACCTACGTGGTGCCGCCCTTCTCGACGCCACAGCGCGAACGC
The DNA here is from genome assembly GCA_035711945.1 of Dehalococcoidia bacterium. Taxonomy (GTDB): domain Bacteria; phylum Chloroflexota; class Dehalococcoidia; order WHTO01; family WHTO01; genus DASTBR01. The sequence continues at coordinate 6,862 of DASTBR010000079.1, read as the reverse complement.
CTAGTCGAGAGGCTGGTCGAGAATTGGCTCCCCGAGGGTCTGACCCGTGTTTCGTTCGTCGCGGGAGGCTCCGAATCCGTCGAGTCGGCGCTGCGGCTGGCGCGGCACCACCACGTCGCCGCGGGACGCCCCGAGCGCTGGAAGATCATCGGAGGGGAACTGTCATATCACGGGGTCACGTTCGGCGGCATGGCGGTCGGAAACCACGTTCCGCGGCGGGCCAACTTCCTGCCGATGCTGGTCGACTTTCCGAAGACGCCGACGCCTTACTGCCTGTCGTGCTCGCTTGGCCGCAGGGATCACGACCCTGACTGCCGTGAGTCGGCTGCCGACAAGCTCGAGGAAGTTATTCTCCGCGAAGACCCGGAGACGGTGGCCGCTGTGATCATGGAGCCCATCATTGGCTCGGCTGCCGGCTGTTATCCACCGCCTCCCTCCTACTGGCCGCGGATCGCCGAGATCTGCAAGAAGTACGGCGTTTTGCTGATCGCCGACGAGGTAATGTCCGGCTTTGGCCGTACGGGCAGGCGCTTTGCCGTCGAGCACTGGGGTGTGACGCCCGACATCATGGTCGGCGGTAAGGGCCTCGCCGGCGGCTACGCGCCGATCGGTGGGGTCTACGCCAGCGACGAGGTCGTGGCTCCGCTTGCCGCAAAGGGCGAAGACTTGATGTTCTACACGTTTTCCGCTCATCCCGCTGCCTGTGCCGCCGCGGACAAGGTCCTCGAGATTATGGAGCGTGAAGAGCTGGTCGCCCGATGCGCTCGCATGGGCGAGCTGCTGCAGAGCCGCCTTCATGAGGCGCTGGACGACCATCCGAACGTCGGCCAGGTCCGCGGCCGGGGCCTCATGATCGGCGTCGAGCTGGTGCGCGACAAAGCGACGCTGGAGCGCTTTCCGGCGGAGAATCGCCTGATCCAGAAGGTCACGGCCGAAGGCCTGAAGCGCGGCGCTTTCCTCTATCCCGGTGGCTCGGTCGGTGCACAGGACGTCGTCATGCTCGGTCCTCCGTTCATCATCAACGGTGAAGACATCGACCTCCTCGTCGATGTGCTCGGCGACTCCGTCGACGCCGCCGTTGCCAGCGTCGCCTGACCCGGCTGTGCTACGAATGACGTATGTGCCGTAGCATCAAAACCCTTCGTCGTAAGGATGAGCCGCCCTCCGAACAGGAGATCGAGGAGGCCGCCCTGCAGTTCGTGCGCAAGCTGAGCGGCTATCGCAAGCCCTCACGCGCCAACGAGGAGGTCTTCGACTCCGCCGTTGACGAGGTAGCCGCCGCCACGCGCCGTCTCCTTGACGGCCTCGCTACCCGCTGACCTCATAGGCTGGCAGCCATGCCTTGAGGCATTTGTGAGCTAGCTGGGCTTGCCATAACGTGCCACGCCTTCCATACTTCACCTTCGGCTGTGAAAGACGGCCGTTGGAGCAGCTCCGTGAGCCAATCTTCTTCCTCGGGTTCGGGCCAGGGCGGGGGGAGCGACCCCTTCACATCGAGCCGTCGGGATCCCTTCGCTGACATCAACAGCCCAGCGCAGCCACCTGCAGACGAGCCCTTCGCGACTGCACCCCTGGAGCCGCCTGAAGACTACGGCGGCGGCCGCCTGCCGCCTTACAGCGGCCCGATTGCCACAGAAGAGCCGAGTGGCCCGTACGGCTGGTTCATGGCGCAGCCGTTCGGGTTGCGCGTGGGCATTATCGGTGCAGCCATCGGTATCTTCGTCGCCGTTGCGTTCATCCTTCTCGCAGGTGCGCTGGGCGACGGCGATGACGACGATGCCCAGACGGCGGCTGCTACGAGCACACGCACCCCGACACCAACACCATCAGTCACACCCTCGGCAACGCCAAGCGCGACCCCATCGGCGACACCGAGCGCGACGCCGTCCGCAAGCCCTACGTCGACTCCTCCGCCGGGAGGCGGCGGTACGCATGTGGTGCAGGCAGGAGAGACCTGCGGCGAAATAGCCGAGGCCAACGGCGTTACTGTCGCCGATATCATCGCCGCCAATCCCGAGGTGAATGCCGACTGCACTAACCTCCAGGTCGGCCAGGAGCTCGATATCGTGCCGGGCGCTGGTGATGCGCCTCCGCCGCCTGCTCCGACGGCCGCGCCGACGGCTGCGCCGACCGCCGCTCCAACCGCGGCGCCCACCGCGTCGCCCACGCCCAGTGCGACGCCCCCGGTCGCGCAGACTCCGAATGGAGTCTGTAATGTTCCGCCCGGCCCGCCGACCGACCCGGACTGCAACCCCTAAGCAGTCAGGACGATCGCTGCGCCGCAGGCTTCGTCAGGGTCGACGCGCAGTACCCCGCCTTCGGTCTCGATACTCATGCCACTCGCGACGAGCCGTTCCCGCGCGGTATTGAGATCGCCGACTCGGAGTACGAGCTCGTTCGGCCCGCTGGCGCCGCCCTCGGCGAGAAGGATCACGACCCCTCCGAGGGGAAAGCCGCCCGACTCCGAATCAGAACTCAGGCCGAAGGCTCCACTGTAGACCTGGCGAACGGAAGTTAGCTCCGCCGCTGCAGCCGAAACTTTGATCCGGCTGACGCCCTCGGCCCCGACCTCGTGCCGACCGGGCGTCTCCAGTTGTAGGCGCTCCGAGTCCGACAGCTGCCACTCGATAAGGAACGGGTACGGCGATAGCCAGGGGCCTCCGGATGGAATCAGCAGTCGCCAGTGGAGGACCTCACCATCGGGTCGCCTGCGCTGCATCTCGAGCGGACCAATCGTGCCCGGCAGGGCGGCCTTCAACGGCTCCACATGAGCATCAAGGCGCTCGGTCGCCAAGCAGAAGCCGACCAGCCCGCCATCCTTCTCAGCGAGGTAATCGACCAGCGCCGAGCCTCCCCAGCCGCTTTCCCGCGCCTCAGCTTCGTCGTAGACCGAGATCAGCTCTATGTAGTCGAGGCCGAAGCGGATAATCGCGTTCTCGGTGCCGCGACCACTGTGCCGGCCGCCTGGGTGGGCATCGAAGCCCAGGCGCCTGAATCGCTCGATCGCCAATTCGAGCTGGCGCACTGCGATAACCGCGTGGTCGAAGCGAGTGATCATTTACAAGTGGTAACCGGCCCTACTGCGGAAAGACAATAGAGCCAATGGCCGCGAATCTTCAGCGCTGCGACTGGACGGGCGCTGATGCTTTGATGTTGAAGTACCACGACGAAGAATGGGGTTTGCCGCAGCGCGACGATCGTGCGCTTTTCGAGCTCTTGACCCTGGAAGGAGCGCAGGCTGGACTCTCGTGGGCGTCGGTGCTGAAAAGGCGCGAGGGCTATCGAGCTGCCTTCGCCGGCTTCGACATAGGTGCTGTCGCAGTCCTCGACGGTAGCGATGTTGAGCGCCTGCTGAACGACCCCGGAATCATTCGCAACAGGGCGAAAATTGAGTCGACGATCGCCAACGCCTCCGCCGCCATCGCTGTTCAGCAGGAATTCGGCTCGCTGGCCACCCATCTCTGGTCGTTCGTCGGCGGTCGGCCGGTTATCAACAAGTTCAACTCGATGGCGGAAGTTCCCGCCGAGACGGAGCAGTCGAAAGCAATGAGCAAGGATCTTCGACGCCGAGGTTTCTCCTTCGTCGGGCCGACGATCTGCTACGCCTTCATGCAGGCCACAGGCATGGTCAACGACCACGCCGTCAATTGCTTCCGCTACAAGCAGGTGCAGCAAGCCTAAGCCGGCGTGGCAACCTCCTCGGGGGACTCCACAGGCGTCGTCGTAGCCAGCGCAGCCTGGTGTTCGCTGGTTGTGTAGCGGCGCAGGTCCGGCATCCGCGCCGCCACTGCCCCGGCGACTCCCAGGACGGCCAGCCCGCCGGAAACCACCGCGAAGGTGGCGCTCGTCGCCGCGGCGACGAGCCCCGATTCGGCGGCGCCAAGCTGGTTAGACGCGTTGATGAAGAGCATGCTCACCGAGCTAACGCGGCCGCGGATCTCATCCGGAGTCGAGAGCTGAATGATCGTGTGCCGCATGACGACGCTCAGCTGGTCGGCCATACCGACCGTCATGTACGCCGCCAGTGATAACGCGAACGAACGTGACAGTCCGAACACGATGGTCGCCAGTCCGAACACCGCGACGGTAATCAGCAGTGCACGACCGGCATGGTTGATCGGAGGCAGGAACACCAGGGCAAGCGCCATCAGGAGGGCGCCGGCTTCGAGCGAGGCCGAGAGGATTCCAAATCCCAGCGGACCCACGTCCAGTATCTCTGTCGCGTAGATCGGCAGGAGCGCCTGCGCGCCGCCGAAGATCACCGCGAACATGTCGAGGGTCATGCAGCCGAGCAGAGCCTGCCGTTGCCAGACGAACTGCACACCCTCCTTGACGCCCTGGAAGGTAATTCGGCGGCTCTCAACGAGGCCCGGAACACGGAGGAAGAGCCAGCCCACGAACGAAAGGGCGACCAGGATGGCGTTCACCGCGTAGGCCTCGCCCACCGATGCGACCGCGATTATCACACCAGCCGCAGCGGGCCCGCTGACAAAGGCGAACGAGTTAATCGCTGAAGCAATGCTGATCGCCCTCGGCAGCCGCTCGCGACTGACCAGCGAGGGCAGGACGGCGAGCCTCGCCGGCTGCTCGAACGCGGACGCCGACGCGTTGAGCACGACTAGCCCATAAATCAAAGGCAGGCTCTCCGCGTCGGCGAACGTCATCGACATCAAGCACAGAGCTACGAGCATCAGGCCGACCTCGGCGGCCAGTACGATCCGCCTGCGGTCGTAGCTATCGGCCGCCGCGCCGCCGACCAGCGTCAGGCCGAGCGAGGGTATGAAGCGGGCGACGCCGATCAGTCCCAACTGCAGCGCCGAATCAGAGATTTCGAAGACCTGCCAGCTGATCGAAGCAGCCAGCAGAGTCATCGCCATCGTCGAGCAGAAGCGGCTGGCGATGTACAGCCGGAAGTTGCCGTCCCTGAGGACGGCCAGCGACCGGTCGGAGTCGGCGTCTGTCATGCGGCTGCTGCGGTCCTGGCTGCTGCCATGTTTGTCATGCTCTTGCAGGCCCAACGTGGGGTCAAAGCGCGACTACAATAGCGGCCACGCATGGAGGAACCGAGATGAAGCTTCAAGATGTCCGCTACGAGACCCACGACAGCATCGCCCTGATCACGCTCGACCGGCCGCAGTATCGCAACGCCCAAAGCTGGCGGTTGCTCGATGACCTCGACAGTGCCTTCGACCAGGCAGTGTCCGATGACGGCGTGAAGGTGATCGTTCTGCGCGGTGAGGGCGGAAACTTCTCCTCCGGCCACGACCTCGGGACGCCGGAGCAGATCGCCGACCGCGAAGGGCGCGGGGTTGCTGCGCACGGCATCGGCTTCTACGACAACTTCCGCCAGTACAACCTGGATTACACCCTGAAGTGGCGGAACCTGCCAAAGCCAACGATCGCCATGGTCGAGGGCTACTGCATATTCGGAGGCTGGATGATCGCCGCGGCGATGGATGTCATCTTCGCCGCCGAAAACGCCTTGTTCCTCACTGCACTCCTCGAGTACTTCACGGCTCCGTGGGACGTCGGCGCGCGTAAGGCCAAGGAGCTCATGTTCGAGAGCCGCTTCATCACGGCCGAAGAAGCCAGGGAGCTGGGCTTCGTCAACCGTGTCTATCCCAAAGAAGACCTTTACGAACAGACGATGCTCTACGCGCAGCGCGTCGCCGAGAACTCACGCTGGGCACTTCGCCAGGCCAAGCTCGCAGTCAACAAGGCCATGGACATCCAGGGCTTCAGCGCGGCTGTCGAGGCAGGCTTCGCCGACTATCTCGTCGTCTCTCAGCTCAGCCGCAGCGATGGTCGTAAGGAAGGCGAGCGGCGCCTGCCCGGCGTCGACCTGGCGGTGCGTGGTCTAAGAGGCGACCGCCCCGGTCTCCAGCCGGAGCAGAGGTGAGCGAGCCTCATCTTCATACCGCCTCGGATCCCGACTTCGCAGACCTCGACGCAGTCGCTGATGTGCTCGAACAGCTCGCGCCGACTGCAGGGTCAATCGCGCCGCTGAAGCGCCTCGGATCCGGATTCTTCAGCACGGCCGTTGAGACGGCATCCGGCGTCGTTTTCCGCCTGGGGCTCGCTCCCGGGGTGGAGCTTCGCCACGCAATGGAAGCGCGGGTTTTGCCCTGGCTCAAGGATCTGTTGCCCCTGCCCATCCCGTCGCCAGAGTGGCATGTCAGGCCGTGCGAGGCGCTGCCCTTTGGCGCCCTCGGCTACCGGCGATTGCCTGGTCTTCCTCTCGACCAGGGGGTCCTGACTATGGTTGACCACGACGCCGTGGCTGAACAGCTTGGCAGCTTCATGTTCGCGCTCGAGCAGATTTCGCCAGCCGAGGCCGAAGCTCGAGGTGTCCCGGGCCCCGGAAGCAAAGTGGAAGGCTTACACCAAACGCGAGATGAGTCGCTTCCTATCATGCGTTCGCTGCTAGGCGCGGAGGGGTACCGGCAGGTGGTTGTTTTTTGGGAGGACTTCCTGACGGACACGCGCATGCGCGACTTCGAGCCTGTCCTCAGCCACAGCGACCTGGGCGATAACAACATCCTGGTTGACATAGATGAGTCACGTGTGACCGGTGTGCTCGACTGGGAATGGATGGCTGTCGCAGACCCGATGTTGAACCTCCGCGGCTTCTACCGGGACCCCAGTCCAAGCTTCCACACGAAGGTGTTTGCGGCTTACGAGTCTGCTGGCGGGCGTTTGGATCAAGGAGTCTACTACCGCCTCAAGCGCGACCGCCAGGTATCGACGTTCTACGGCATACTCTTCGCCGCGCGGCGGCGGGATCGAGCGGCATTGGAGATGCTTATCGGCAGGCTCCGCGAGCGAGGGGTGCTAACTGGCGAAGACGCTTGACTTTCTGACG
>DASTBR010000078.1:0-3317 GCA_035711945.1 Dehalococcoidia bacterium | reverse complement strand
CGTTGAGGACGAGGATTGTGGTCGGGGGCAGCGACCTCACCATGGCCCGCCATTTATCGGCGACGATGTCGACTTCGCCGTAGCGGTCCAGCTGATCTCGAAACAGGTTGAGAAGGACGATCGCCCGCGGCGCGATAGCCTCGGCTGCCGCGGGTAGCGCTGCCTCGTCCAGCTCGAGGACCGCCAGTCGGCGCTCAGCAGAATCGAGCCGCCCCCCGAGCGATGACTCGGCAACAACTGTTGCTGCGATGCCCCGCATCAGGTTGGAGCCGGCGTGGTTGTGCAGCGGATCATAGCCGGCTGCGCGCACCATCTCGCTGACGATTAGCGACGTCGTTGTCTTTCCATTCGTCCCGCTGACCAGGACGGTGCCGAGCGCCGCCTGTGCGATCACTTCGCGAACGAGGTCTGGATCGAGCCGCTCGGCGACCAGCCCCGGCAGAGCAGTGCCGCCACCGCGTCCCAGCGCCCGGCTGACCACAGAGCTCAGCCTGGCAGCGCTGATGGCGACGCGGCGCCGGACGCCGCTCACGCTGGTCTCTCCGCCGATACCGTGTCGGAGCGCGGATCAGTCTTTGCCGGAGAGTACGGCGTCGATCTGCTCCCGGGTGATGAGTCCAGCGAGGCGGCCATCCTCGATGACCGGCAGGACAGCGGTGTCGCCGGCGTCCATCCTTTGGACGACCTCGGCCAGCTTGTCCGTCGCCAGGGCAACCTGTACCTCCGGTGCGGGCACCATCAGCTCCTCGGCGCGCTTGTCCAGAGAACCGTTCGTCGCTGCAGCCCGTGCCGCCTCGGCAGTGACGACGCCAACCACCCGCTCGTCGTCCGTCACGAAGGCATAGCCAGTCTGTTCGTCCTGGAAGACCTGCCCGGCGAGGTCTGCCGCGGTAGTGGACCTGGCTACGGTCTCATAGCCGCGGGTCATCACGTCACCCGCCGATTGGCTGACCAATCGCTCCTGTACTCGCACCTGCTGATGGGCGTTGCGCGCGGAACTCTCGAGGAACAGGCCGATCAGAATCAGCCAGAGTTCCGGCAGTGTATCGAGATCGATCGGCCACCAGCTCGGCGCAAGGAATGAGATGACACCAATGGCGATCAGCGCATAGCCTCCCACCTGACCGGCCTGGCTCGACAGCCTGCTGGCGCTGTGGAAGTCGCCGCTGACTGCCCAGAAGGCGGAGCGCACCAGCCTTGCTCCGTCGAAAGGAAAGGCTGGAAACAGGTTCACGACGCCGACCGCTAGATTGATCAGCCAGAGCCATTCCCAGATGATCGTCCCGGTGTCGTCCGACGAGCCGAGGGCCACCCAGATCCCGAAGAACACGCCGCTTAGCGCGAAGCTAACGAGCGGCCCGACGATGGCGATCGTGAACTCGGCCAGCGGGCTGCGCGCGTCGCGCTCAAACTGGGCGATGCCGCCGAAGATGAAGAGCGTGATGCCGTTGACCGGCACAGCAAAGGCGCGCGCGACCAGCCCGTGCGCGAGCTCGTGGACCAGCACCGATGCGAAAAAGGCTGCGGCCGTGACCAGTGAGAGGCCCCAATGCACAGCCCGCGCTTCGTCAGGCAACATCAGCGGATAGATCTGCAGGCCGAAGAACACTGTGATCAGCGCGAGGGCGACGAACCACGAGTAGTTCAGGCCCACGGGAATCCCGAGGAGCGAGCCAAGCTTGAGGTTGGTGCGCATCAGGCTCGCGGCTTAAACAGGGACCAACCCACCCAGGCCCCTGATTTCGGTGCTCGGCTCACCTATGAAATCTAGGGCAAAGGCCTGTTCACCGCCGCAGCGCTGGTCCGGCTCGGATCGCCGCGCGAACCGCTAGTCTGTCCTTAAGCCAAACTAGCTGGGTGAGATGTAGATGAGTGCGCGAGAGTTCAACGTAGCCATCGTCGGCGCCTCCGGCGCCGTTGGCCCCGTCTTGCTGGAAGTCCTCAACGAACGCCGCTTCCCCGTGAAGCAGCTCAAGCTGCTGGCCACTGCGCGGTCCGCCGGCAAGAGGATGCGCTTCGGCGGCGACGAGCTGGTGGTCGAAGAGACCAGTGATGAGGCTCTGCGGGACGTTGACTTCGCCTTCATTTCTGCCAACGACGACGCATCACGCCGCTGGGCCCCCGTGGTCGTCGAGGGGGGCGGGGTCGTCATCGACGACGGCGGCGCTTTCCGCATGGAGCCGAACGTCCCGCTCATCGTCCCGGAGGTCAACGGCGACGACCTCGAGGGCCACGAGGGTATCGTCTCCATCCCCAATTGCACGACGACTCCGCTGGTCATGGTCCTCAGCGCCATCCAGAAGGCGAACCCCCTCCGCCGCGTGATCGTCGACTCTTATCAATCGGTTACGGGCACCGGCGCACAGGCAAGCGTTGAGCTCGAAAGGCAAACCCGCGAGGTGCTCGACGGCGCCACGGAAGTGACCGCCAGCGAGTACCCACATCCGATCGCCTTCAACGTCATTCCCCAGGTCGCCGGCTTCCTCGAAAGCGGCTACACAGGCGAGGAGTGGAAGATCATCCAGGAGTCGCGCAAGATCCTGCACCTCCCCGAGCTGCGCATCTCCGCCACCTGCGTAAGGGTTCCAGTCTTTGTCACCCACTCCGAAGCCGTGCACGTTGAGCTCGAACGAGAAATGTCGGCGCAAGAGGTCAGGGAAGTGCTGGGCCAGCAACCCGGCATCGTCGTGCAGGATGATCCGGCCGCAAAGCTCTATCCGATGCCGCTGACGGCGGCGGGCAAGGACGATGTCTTCGTCGGCCGCATCCGCAAGGATGAGTCCTGCCCGGCCGGCATTGCTCTCTGGCTCGCCTGCGACAACCTGCGCAAGGGAGCGGCGACCAACTCGGTGCAGATCGCCGAGGAGATGATCGCCCGCAACCTGGTCTAGCCCATGGTCGAGATCGGCCGCGTACTCACCGCCATGGTCACGCCGTTTAGCGACAACGGCGACCTGAACGGCCGTGCCGTTGGCGACATAGCCGATGCACTCCTGGCGTCGGGCAGCGAGGGGCTCGTCCTTGCCGGCAGCACCGGCGAAGGGTCGTCGCTATCGGCAAATGAGAAGCTGGAGCTTTTCCGTCTGACGAAGGATGCTATCGGCGACCGCGCTGCCATCGTCGCCGGCACCGGTACTTACAACACCCGCGAGAGCATCGAGTTGACCCGCGAATCCGAACCCTACGCCGATGCCTTCTTGCTAACCGTCCCCTACTACAGCAAGCCCACGCAGGAGGGGCTCTACCAGCACTTCACGGCTATAACCGCGGCCACCTCCAAGCCTTGCCTCCTCTACAACATCCCCGGCCGTAGTGCC
>DASTBR010000077.1:0-11056 GCA_035711945.1 Dehalococcoidia bacterium | reverse complement strand
CCGATTGCTGTGCTCACTGAGAAGACGGGAAGGCGAAAGAGGCGCAGAGGAAGAAGAGGCTCTGGCGCGCGCAGCTCCTGGAGAACGAACAAGCCCAGCAATCCGACGCCGGCGACGGCCAATGCCATGATCGTCGGCGAGCTCCAATCGTACTCCGTCCCGCCCCACGTCGTCACCAGCAGCAGGCAGCTTACCCCGGCGACCATGAGAGCCGCTCCCAGATAGTCGATGCTATGCTCGCGCCGGTAGCGCGGAAGCTTTAGGACGCGCGCGGTGACGGACAGCGCAAGTATTCCGATGGGAAGGTTGATATAGAAGATCCAGCGCCAGCTCAGCTGGTCCACGAATAATCCGCCGATCAGAGGGCCGAGCACGCTGGACGTGGCGAAGACAGCTCCGATGTACCCTGTGTATCGTCCTCTCTCACGAGGCGAGAGGACGTCGCCGATGATCGTCTGCGCCATCGCCATGATGCCTCCGGCGCCAAGACCCTGGATGGCACGGAACACGATAAGCTGAGTCATGCTCTGGGAGATTCCAGCCAGGAGCGATCCGATAAGGAAGAGGACGATGGCCAGCTGGAAGAAAAACTTGCGGCCGTAGAGATCACTCAGCTTGCCATAGAGGGGCACTGAAGTCGTCGAGGTCAGCAGGTATGCCGTGATAACCCAGGAGAGATGTTCCAGGCCACCCAGCTCGCCCACCATCGTCGGCAAAGCCGTGGCGACGATGGTTTGGTCCAGCGCCGCGAGGAACATGCCAAGCATGAGGGCACTGAAGACCAGGAGTATCTCGCGGTGCGACAGTGTCGTCTGTGCGGCTGCGGTCACAGGGGTGTCTCGCCTTCTGCTGCCACCACTGCCGCCGTGTCGGCAAGCTCGTCGAGCAGCGCGACAAGCTGTTCGACGTCCTTCTCCGGCATTCGTTCGAAGATGGCGTCGAAGTACGCTCGGCTCGCCACCTCAATCTCGTTGAGTACTCGCCGACCCTCAGCGCTGAGGACGATCTGCACGATCCTGCGGTCGCTTGGATGGTCCTGCCGTTCAATGAGATCCTGTCGGACAAGTCTGTCCGTGAGCCCGGTCACCGTAGCCGGCCGGACATTGAGTCGCTCAGCCAGCTCGCCCACCGAGCACTGGCCGCGGTCACGCACGATAAACATCAACCGGAGCTGAGGCATCGTGAGTCCGCGGCCGTCCCAGAAGCGCAAGCGGATCGGATCGGCAACGGCGATCGCCCGGCCGTAGGCCTGGAGCGCCTTTCTCAACAGCTCTCTGTCCAATGCTTTGCCTTAGACAGAATCTTAGCCCAACGCTAAACATTTCGCATTGAGCCTGAACAGGGCGGGTGATAGGCTCGATAGGAAACCCCACAGGCCCAACCGGCCGTAGCTTCTTGGACAGGACATCCCAATCAATGCCAGACGAGCAAGAGAACTCCGCGGCTGAGCAACCAGTCGCTACTGAAGAGACGCCCAGCGCAGAGGCGGCCGCCGGGGCGCCCGGGCCAGCCGCGCCCGGTGACCGTCGTGGGCCGCGAGGGCGCGGACGCTATATTCCGAAGCGACGCGTCTGCCAGTTCTGCGCCGACAAAGTCGAGGACATCAACTACAAAGACACCGGCCGCCTGCGCAGGTTCATTTCTGAGCGTGGCAAGATCGAGCCTCGGCGGAAGAGCAGCACCTGTGCCCGGCATCAGCGCAAGCTGGCAGAAGCAATGAAGCGGGCCAGGCACCTGGCCTTGCTGCCCTATACCAACGAGCACGTGCGCGTCACGGGGTTCTTCCCACCTCGCGGATAATCCCAAGACGCACACATCCGCGAAGACATTGATCCAGTGAGCCGCAGACGTTCCTCCTCACCCGTCGCTCCGCCGCCGCGACCAACCGCCCGCCGTGAGACAGGCGAGCTGGGTGAAGGCACGCGTTATGCCCTGATTGCCGGAGTAGGCATCCTCGGCCTCGCCGTGCTAGGCGTCATCGGCTACCTCGTTTTCCAGTCCCTGTTCAGCTCGAACCCCGTCGTCCTGCGTGTGGGTGATGAAGAGATCCACCATGACTACTTCACATCACGTCTCGCCTCATACATCGAGCAGCAGGGCGGTACGGTGCCCGGCGAAAACATCCTGCCCTTTGGGCAGACCGTCCTCGATGACATCGCCGAGGAGGAGGTCATCCTGCAGTCTCTCGACGACAACGGCATTTCCGTCACCGACGAGGAAATCGACGCCGAGATCGAGAGCCGCATTGGCATCACGCGCGAGGAGAATTTCGGGCTCTTCCGCCAAGGATTGGAACAGGAACTCGTCGATAGCAAGCTAAGCGAAGACGAGTACCGTCACGTGGTGCGCGCGGAGCTCGCCCGGTCCAAACTCGCCGAAAAATTCGTCAGTGAGGTGGGCGCAACGGCTACGCAGGCGCGCTTCCATCGTCTCAACCTCGTGACCGAAGCCGACGCCGAGACGGCCCGCCAGCGCCTGCTCGATGGCGAAGACTTCGCGACGATTTCCCTGGACCTCGACCCAACAGCCGTAGAACCGGAGGATGGCCCCGAGTTCGTGGTGCTCGACACCCTCGAGACCGAGGTACGCGAGGCCATCGAGCAACTGGAATTAAACGGAGTGTCTGAGCCCATCGCCGTGGGTGATAGGTTCGTTGTCCTCCAGCTCCTGGAGCGAGAAGTGCGACCGATCGAGGAGGGCGCACAATCGGAGATTGCCGGCGCCGATCTCGCCGTTTACATCGAGGAGCAGGCCGAAGCGATCGGGGTCGAAGAGGATCTCAGCGACGAGGAGTTGATAGACGCGCTCGAAGAGGCGATCTAGTGTCTCGGAGCATCGGCGTTGGACTCTTCGGCCTTGGAGTCGTCGGCAGCGGTATCGCTCGGATTCTGCTCGAGCGCGCTGGAACCTATGAAGACCGCGTCGGAGTTCCACTGGTCCTTCGCCGTGTCCTCGTGCGTGAGCCAGAAAAGGCGCGGGGCGTGGAGCTTCCGGCCGACCTGGTGGTCACCGACCCACGCCAGATCCTCGAAGACGATTCGATAAACATCGTCGTGGAGGTCATGGGCGGCCTCCAGCCTGCCTACGAGCTGGTGGCAGAGGCCCTCACGAGGCGCAAGTTCGTCGTTACCGCAAACAAGGAAGTGATGGCCAACCACGGCACAGAGCTCCTCGGTATCGCTCAGAGATCCGGCGTAGATCTTCTCTTTGAGGCCAGTGTCGGCGGAGGAATCCCCTTGATCGCCCCTCTCAAACGGGACCTGCTGGCCAATGAGATCACTGGCCTCTCGGCGATCATCAATGGCACGACCAACTACATCCTGACAAGGATGAGCGACGAGGCGATCACGCTCGATGACGCCCTCGCGCAGGCCCAGGCCCTCGGCTACGCCGAGCCAGACCCGTCCTACGACATCGAGGGCACCGATGCTGCCTTCAAGCTGGCAATCATGGCCGGCCTCGCTTTCAGGGCGGAAGTGCCCCCAGAGAAGGTGTACCGCGAGGGTATTGGTAGGCTAACCCCCCGCGATTTTCGCTACGCTTCCGAGCTTGGGTATGCGATAAAGCTGCTCGCAATCTGCCGCCGCGCTGATGGCGTCATCCGAGCACGCGTGCACCCCGCACTGCTTCCGGCCGATGAGCTTCTCGCCAAGGTCGATGGAGTCTACAACGCCGTGCAGATTGATGGCGATCTGACGGGGAAAGTACTCTTTCAGGGGCAGGGCGCCGGCTCGTTGCCGACTACCAGTGCAGTAGTCGCCGACATCATCGATTGTGCGCACGACATCGCACTGGGGATTGCTCAGCAGCCTCAGTGGCGGATCTCGGGGAACGCCAAGGTCGGCGGGATGGATGACCTCGAGACCCGTTACTATATCCGCCTCACGGTTGCTGACCGCCCCGGCGTGTTCGCCGAGATTGCCACGCAGCTTGGAAACAACATGATCAGCATTGCTTCTGTGATCCAGAAGGAAGCCGACGAGACCGCGCAGAGCGCGGAAATTGTCATCATGACCCATCGCGCACGCGAGGCTTCGCTGCGCACGGCAATCGAGGGTCTTGCCGCGCTCGACTGCGTCTTCGAGGTCGGCAACTACATCAGGGTGGAGGGCTAGTGGCGCGCGAACTGTTCGAGCAGGACACCGCCGGCGGCGACCGTATCGGCTGGCTCGAGCTGCAGCTGCGCCGAGCACGCGACAAAGTCTCCCAGCTTGAGGCCATTGTGGCCGAGAGCAACAGGCAGATCCGCAACTTCACCGAACGCCTTAACGAGATGAGCGCCACTCTTCAGGAGTATTCGACGCAGATTGAGGTCACGCGCCAGGTGCACGCTGCCATCGGCCGCTTGAAGGAGCAGATAACCGCGCTGGACGAGAACCAGCAGACGGTACTGCGGCAGGCTGGCGACGCGACAAAGCTCCGCGAGGCGCAGGCCCGCAGTGAGCTGCAGGAGCGCGGTCTACTTGCGAAGCGGCTCGACGAGGTCGAGCGCCAGACCCAGGGACTTGACGGCCGGCTCGGCAGGAACCTTGACTTCGAGCGGAAGGTAAACGAGCGCCTCGACTCGATGCAGCGCGACTTTGAAGTGTCAAGGCGCGAGCTGCTGAGTGAAACCGAACGAAACCGTGTGCAGCTCGAGCAGTTCCGGCGGATCGACGAGCAGGTCGCCCAGCTCGAGGACCTGAAGTCACGACTCAACGACATGATGCAGCAGGTCGAGGTCCGCCAGGTCGAACAAGGCCGTGCCGAGGGACGCATCGCAGAGTTGGAACAGCGCGTAGAAGACAATCAGCGGTCAACGAGCGGGTTCCTCGATCGGGCCGGCAAGCTCGAGAAGTCCATGGGTGGTTACATCGAGCGAATGACGGCCATTGAGAAGGTCGTTGACGAAGGTCGCAAAGGCGTCTCGGAACGGCTGCTGCGTTTCGCGGAGAGCCAGGAGCAACAGAGACGGCGCCAGATCGACGACCTGCAGAGGGAGATCCGCGAGCTCCGACGCTACGCCGCGAGATTGCGTGAAGACGGCACCACCGCAGCGGAGTAACGCGGCCGGGGTCCTCACGCGGTACGCGGATCGGCTGCCGTTAAGCGAGAACACCCCGCGGCTATCACTGGGAGAAGGGTCCACGCCGCTTGTTCGCTCGCGCCGACTCGAACAGCTCCTGCCCGGCGCAAGGCTCTACTTCAAGCTCGAAAGCTGCAACCCCACTGGCTCCTTCAAGGACAGGGGCATGGTGCTCGCCGTCGCCAAGGCGATGGAGGGCGGCGCCGACGCAATCCTCTGTGCTTCGACGGGCAACACCAGCGCATCGGCCGCCGCCTACGCCGCTCACGCCGGGATACGAGCTATCGTCCTTGTGCCGAAGGGGCGCGTCGCACCCGGCAAGCTCGCCCAGGCCGTAATCTACGGCGCCACGATCATCTCGATCGATGGCAACTTCGATCGGTCACTGGAGCTCGCGCGACAACTCGCTGCGGCGAGCTCGATAACCCTGGTCAACTCGGTGAATCCCTACCGCATCGATGGCCAGAAGACGGCGGCCCTCGAGATCGTCGACGAGCTGGGCGACGCGCCCGACCTCCTCTGCATTCCGGTCGGAAATGCAGGCAATATCACCGCCTACTGGCGCGGCTTCGTCGAGGCCTACCAGCATGAAGATGCCAGCCAGAAGCCGCGGATGATGGGCTTCCAGGCAGCCGGTGCGGCTCCGCTTGTCTCCGGACAGCCTGTTGAGTCGCCGGAAACAGTGGCCACTGCGATCAGGATCGGTAATCCGGCAAGTTGGCAGGGCGCCATAACTGCGCGCGACGAGTCGGCGGGCTCGATCACTGCCGTCAGCGACGACGAGATCCTCGAGGCATACGGACTGCTCGCTTCCCAGGAGGGCATCTTCGGAGAACCGGCCTCGGCCGCGTCACTGGCCGGCCTCCTTCAGCAGGCTCGCGCCGGCGCTGACTTCGCTGGCAAGACGATAGTCTGCGTGATTACCGGCAGCGGCCTGAAGGACCCGGATACGGCCCTCCGCGCCGAAGTTAGCCTGACCGAGGTCCCCGCCCGGCTGGATGCGGTACAGGACGCTATCCGTTTCTGACGGCGTACCCGGTATTGCTACAATTTCTGGAGTAACGGCTCCCCTCGAACCCTCTGATGACACTCACCTACTCCGCGATTGATACCAAGCGCATCGAAGACGCGACACGCGAGATCTTGCTCGCCATGGGTGAGGATCCCGACCGCGAAGGACTTCGCGCCACGCCCGAGCGTGTGGCTCGAATGTACGCCGAGTTGTTCTCGGGATTAGAGACAGATCCGGCGGAGCTGCTTCAGGTCTCCTTCGACGAGGGTCATGAGGAGATGGTGATCATTCGTGACATCCCCTTTTACTCGATGTGCGAGCACCATCTGCTGCCCTTTCATGGCCGAGCCCATCTTGGCTACATCCCGCGAGGAAAAGTTACCGGGCTAAGCAAGCTGGCTCGAGTGGTCGAAGCTTTTGCCAAACGACCACAGCTACAGGAAAGGCTGACCAGCCAGATCGCGGACACGCTCATCGAGCACCTTGAACCTGAAGGCGTTGCTGTGGTCGTCGAGGCGCAGCATCTTTGTATGACAATGAGGGGCGTGCGCAAGCCTGGGTCGAGCGTCGTCACCTCAGCAGTCCGCGGACACTTCGCCGACAGTTCGGTCACCAGGGCCGAATTCTTGTCGCTCGTCAAGGGATAACCGTGCCGCGAATAGCCGTCCTTAGCGTTCACACTTCGCCTCTCGCGGCCCTCGGTCAGCGCGAGACAGGAGGGATGAACGTCTACCTGCGCGAGCTGAGCCGGGAGCTCGGACAGCGTGGTTTCGCCCTGGACATCTTTACGCGAAGAACCAGTCCTGACGACGAGTCCGTTATCCGGCCCTTCGAGAATGTCCGCGTCGTCCAGCTTGACTGCGGTCCGCCGGGATTCCTCGAGAAGGAAGAGCTTTTCGAGCATCTGCGCGAGTTCACTCGCGGGGTCGAGCATTTCGCCGTTCCGGATCTCGAGATTCCCTTTGGCGGCCCTCCCTACGACCTGATTCACAGCCACTACTGGCTCTCAGGCGCGGTCGGCCTCGAGCTGGCTCGACGTTGGAACGTGCCCCACGTGGCTATGTTTCACACCCTCGGTGAGGTCAAGAATCGCGCCCGTGGCACCGAGAAAGAGCCGCGCGAGCGGATCGAGATTGAGCGCGAGATAGCGCGCACGGCGGACCGAATCGTTGTAGCCAGCCTGCACGAGCGCAATCTCCTGACACGCCTCTACGATGCGCCCTCCGAGCGGATCGTCGTCGAGCCGCTCGGGGTCGATCTGAGCCTCTTCCAGCCCGTCGATCGCGAGGAAGCCCGACGCCTGCTGGGACTCGGCGAGGGACCAATCGTCCTCTTCGTCGGCAGGATCGAACCCCTCAAGGGCCTCGATCTTCTCGTCAAGGCGCTCGGCGAGCTTGACGGACCGTTCACCCTTCTGGTTGTTGGCGGTGACGAGCGAGCATCTGGCCTGCTCTCAGAGATCCGCGTAGAGGCCGGCAAGCTGGGCATTGAACGCCAGATCGTCTTCGCGGGAAGCGTCCAGCACGACCGCCTTCCGCTCTACTACAGCGCGGCTGACGTCTGCGTAGTTCCGTCTTATTACGAGAGCTTCGGACTGGTGGCGGTCGAGGCGATGGCCTGCGGAACCCCCGTCGTGGCCTCGCGCGTAGGCGGCCTGACGAGCACGGTTAGGGACGGCGTCACCGGCTACCTCATACCCTGGCGCTGCCCCGAGCCATTCACAGAGCGACTGGAGACGTTGCTTGCCAACGGCGAGTTACGCGATAACCTCGGCGCCGCTGCACGCCGCGCTGCCCAGGAGTTCGGCTGGGAACGCGTTGGTGATGGCATCGCCAGTCTCTACAGGTCTCTGCTCACGCCGCAGAAGACGGCGCGACCGGCGTGAGGCTGCCCTTCCGCAAGCAGAAGACGCCTGAGCTACCCCTTCCAGCCGAAGGCGAGCCGAAAAGCGCGATGGTCGTTGTTGCCCATCCCGATGATGCCGAGTTCATGTGCGCGGGCACCGTCGCCCGCTGGTGCGCCGAAGGTTGGGATGTCTGGTACGTGCTGGCTACAAGCGGCGACAAGGGAACGCGCGACCTGGAGGTCGATGGCCAGTACCTCGCCGCCATCCGTGAGGAAGAGCAACGTGAAGCGGGGAAGGTTCTCGGCTTGCGCGACGTTATCTTCCTGGGCTACCCCGACGGCTTTCTCGACTACACGCATGAAATCAAGGGCCAGATCGTGCGCCTGCTGCGAACCCTCAAACCTACGGTGGTGATCACCTGGGACCCGTTCGCAAATCGCCTCAACCACACGGACCATCGCACCATTGGACTCATCACAGCCGACGCAGTTTTTCCTGCATCGCGTGATCACCTCTACTACCTGGATGACTACGCAGAGTTAGAACTCAAACCCCACCGCGTGGCCGACCTGCTTCTCGCTGGAACCCGGGACGCTGACTACCATATCGATGTCACGGCGCACATGGAAACCAAGATCGATGCGCTGATGAAGCACACAAGTCAAATCGGCGAGCGAACGCGCGACGACATGCTGAAGAGGTGGGGCGGTAAGAACGTGCGTGAGAGCTTCCGACGTATACATCTTGGAAGCCAGCCCGGTGGCCAATCGCCGAAACCGGCAGAGAAACCGGATACGGCGAGTACCTCGGAGACCAGCGCGAAAGTGGCTCAGAACTAGTGGAGCAGTTGTCCGTCGACCTCTTCTGGGCAGGCCTGATCACCAGCGCCCTGGCTACTGTTTGCTACGCGGTCTATGCCTTCGGAGCACGAGTTAGCTACGGCGCTGCCGAGACCGGCGCAGGCACGGTCACAGTCCCTATCGTTCAGCGCGCGCCGCAGTCGCTTGGCACGGCCGGCAGCTTCTTCGCAGCCGCGACCGCCTTGCTGCTGCTGATCTCCTTGATTGCACGGGTCATAGCCGCCGGCCGCCCGCCCTATACGAACCTCTGGGAATTCACGGTCGCCTTCGCCTTCGGCGTGACGGTCGCATACATCGCATTCGAGCGCTGGTACGGCCAGCGCAGCCTCGGCGTTTTCACTCTGCCGCTCGCTTTCGGCCTGTTGCTGATCTCCGCGCTCTTCTTCCCCGCTGAGATCAATCCGCTAATCCCGGCCCTGCAGGCCAATCGCATACTGGCTTTCCACGTGGGCACGATGATCGCGGCCTATAGTGCTCTGTCGGTCTCGTTCGGCGCAGGCGTCATGTATCTGCTGCAAGGAGGCAGGCGACGGTTCAAGTCGCTGCCCAGGGGCTCGCTTTTGGAAGAGATCGGCTACCGATCTGTATTGGTAGGCTTTCCGCTCCTGGCCTTCGGGATCGCGCTTGGCGCGTGGTGGGCCAACGACGCCTGGGGCAGGCCATGGGGCTGGGATCCGAAGGAAACCTCGGCTCTCGTCACCTGGTTGATCTACGCCGGATACCTCCACATGCGCGGATTGAAAGGCTGGAAGGGCAACCGCTCAGCGTGGATGCTCTGCATTGGATACGGCGCAGTGCTCTTTACGTACTTCGGCGTGAACCTCTGGATTTCTGGCCTCCACTCCTACTCAGGCGTCTAGTTCATTCCCAACTCGACGGTGCGGCAGATATGGACCTTCCTCGACCCGGCATGATGCATGCAATGAGACTGGACTCATGACGTTCGAGATGCCGGCGGTCGTGCGCGAGCGGCACCCCTATTTCATGCACGACGAACTGCAGGCCCAGCCCACGGCGTTGAGGCGGGCGTTTGCCGCCGGGCGCGATGCTGGAGGGCGCGAGCTCTTGAACGATCGAGAGCCGATTTACCTCACTGGCTGTGGCACATCATTTCATGCCGCCATCACGTCTGAGTTCTGGCTGCGAACACTCGGCGTCGCGCCGAATGCCCGGGCCGTGGAAGCGTTCGAGCTGACGACTGGTCCTTATCCTTTCGCCAGCAGTACAGTCGTGGCTTTCTCGCAAAGCGGTGGGAAAGGCGCCACCGTTTCGGCCGCGGCCAGGGCGCGCCGGGGTGGCGCTGAAGTGCTGTCCGTGATCGGACATGAGGATAGTCCCCTGGCCGGCGCGGCAAGCCGCGTGGTCTGGACCGGTTATCCGGATGAAGTGTCGTGGGCACACACAATCTCCTACACCACGAGCCTGATGGCGTTCCTCGGCCTGGTCATCGACCTGACGGGTCCCGACGATGAGCTGGTTGAGCAGGCAGAAAGGCTCCCCGACGCCGTTGGAGCTCAGCTGCGGGAGGATGCGCCGCTCCAGCAGCTGGCTGCACACGTGGGCGGGCGGAGCCGGGTATTCGTCATCGGCAGCGGCGCCAATTACGGGACCGCGTTGGAAACCGCGCTGAAGCTTCGGGAAACGAGTTACAAGCACGCGGACGCGCAGAACGCCGAGTACTTTCTGCACGGACCGATCTCGTCACTGGACAGCGAAGCGCTGGTGGTGGCCATCGCCCCGCCGGACGACGTGCGAGCACGAACGCTCGACGTACTCAGAGCCACGCGGACGATCGGCGCGCCGACGATTGTGCTGGGAGAGATAGGGGACGGTGAGCTTAGGGAAGTGGCGGACTACTTCATTGAGCTCGCGCCGCTGCGCGAGGAATTGACTCCGTTGCTTTACATCGTTCCGCTGCACATGCTGTCTTATTGGCTTGCCGTTGAAGCCGGCCTCAACCCAGACCTGATTCGGCGTGACCAGCGTCAATACCGCGAGGCGCGAGAAGCCTACGAGCTTTAGCGTCCACAACGCCGCTTCTAGTATTTGCTCGTGAAGATCAACCCCCGTCGCCCCACCCCTGCGCAGCGGAAGGTTGCGGATCGTGAGCCCGCCGTTCTCTGGTGGATGCCGCTGCCTGGCTTCGTGCTCGCGGCTGGCTGGGCAACCTGGCAGGCCATCCAGGACGCCGACTCAAGCGTCATGGCATTCGTTGAGGCGCTCGCCTGGCCCGGCTTGGCGATCTTTGCGGTGACGACTCTTGCCGTTTGGCT
>DASTBR010000076.1:0-5299 GCA_035711945.1 Dehalococcoidia bacterium | reverse complement strand
GCGTTCCGCAGAATGACGACGAGGCGCTGCCTCCACCGCCGCCACCCGTCTTCACCTTCTCGCCGCAGCAGCCGCCGCCGCCCGGAGGACCGTCTGACGACGGTAACAACGGCCACGGTAACGACCCGCCGACCAACCTTGACCCGAGCAACCCGGGTAAGGGAGGACCGAACGGAGGCGGTGGTGGCAACGGCAACGGTAACGGCAACGGTAACGGTAACGGCCCAAACTAGTAGGATCGGCCAGCCCTAATCCTCGTCCTCCGGGAGATTGATGTTCCGCTCCATTAGCCGGCGCCAGCGACGAATCCTCTTCGGGACCCTTCTTTGCCTGGTCGTCGCCGTGCTTTACTCGGCCTTCGTTTGGGTCATAGAGCCGTTCACCGACACGCAGCTCTCCATCGTCGACCGACTCTACAGCGACCGCGATGCCAACTCAAACATCGTCGTCGCCGAGATAGACGACGCCTCACTCGAGGAGCTGGGGAGGTTCGAGGAGTGGTCCCGCGAAGAGCACGCGGCGGCCGTAGACAACCTTTCCGAGGCGGGTGCTCGGGCGATAGTCTTCGACCTCCTCTTCATCGAGCCGGCACCCGGTGATGAAGAGCTGGCCAGGGCAATAGGAGACGCTGGCAACGTGGTTCTCTCTGTCGCCGGAGAGAATCCCATAGACGTCGAACGAGACGGACCATTGGTCTTTGGCCAGACCCTCGAACCGAACGATTCGCTTAGCGACCGGGCGGCAGCCGTTGGGCACGTAAACTTCCCGGCGGACGGCGACGGGACAGTACGGCGAGTCCCGATTGCCATTCAGTCACCCGACGGCGAAACAGAGTCAGCGCTATCGCTCGCCACATTGCTGGCCATCTTCGGCCAGCCGACTCCTGACCTCTCGGGCACGTCAGACGTTACCGCTGCCGAGCGCGAAATCCCGGTGGACGACCGCAAGCGGATGCAAATCAACTACGGCGGCGAGCCGGACAGGTTCACGACAATTTCCTATGCAGACCTTGTCAACGACGATTTCGAGCCGGACGCGGTCCGCAATAAGGCCGTGCTGATCGGCGTGACGTTCACGGGCGCCGGCGACGTCCACCGCGCTCCAAACAGCGCCGGTGGCCTGATCCCCGGCATTTTCCTGCAGGCCAGCGCCCTGGACACGATGCTTTCCGGCGATTTCCTCGAGAACGAGAGCGTCGCTGAGAGCCTGCTCATCTTCCTGGGGCTGGCCGCGATCCTGGCCTTCTTCCTGCCGCGCGAACCGATCTGGGTGGGTACAACTCTCGCCGTCGCCCTCATCCTTGGTCACGAGGTCGTCGGCTTCTTCCTCTTCGACCAGGGCACCGTGGTTAACTTTGTCTGGGCGCCGGTTGGTCTTGCCCTCGTTTACGTCACAGGGCTGGGGCAGAGAATATGGTTCGAGCGCGAGCACCGTCGCGAGGTCAACGAGCTCTTCGGCCGCTACGTCTCGCCCCAGATCGCATCGGCCATCATTGCCCGCGCCGACCAGGGCAGCCTCGAGACCGAGGGCGAAGAGCGCGAGGTTTCGGTGCTCTTCGCCGACCTGCGCGGCTTCACGACCCTCTCCGAGCAGCTTCCACCAGAGACGATGATGCGCATCCTCAACCAGTGCTTCGAGGTCATCGTCGAGCGGATCAACGCCTACGGCGGCATCGTCACCAAGTTCGGCGGCGACGCCATCATGGCCATCTGGAACGCACCGCAGGACCAGCCTGACCACGCCGCTTCGGCCTGCCTCGCGGCATCCGAGTCGCTCACGCGGCTGGAGCCCTTTTACTCGACGTCCGAGCTGCAGGGTGCAAAATTTGGCTTTGGCGTCAACACCGGTAAGGCTGTCGCCGGCAACCTGGGTAGCCGGGGCCGTTCCGAGTACACGCTCATCGGCGACGCCGTCAACGTCGCCTCACGCTTGTGCGGCGCTGCTGAAGGCGGTGAGTGCTGGATTGGCGAGAGAACCCACGAGCTCGCCGGGACACGCATCAACGTCGAGAAGCTCCCGCCCTTGACACTCAAGGGCAAGGCCGAGCCCGTTCAGGCCTATCGCATCCTAGGGGCGAAGGAGCCTGAGCCCGCGCCAGACCCGGTGCCCGCACCGGCGCCCGCCAGGTAACAAAAAGGGAGGCCGAAGGCCTCCCTTCTCGACTACGCGATTAGCTCGTGCGATAGCCCCCGATGCCCATCTCGTTCGCTATCTCTTGCAGGCGCTCGATGCGCTGCTCGATCGGTGGGTGAGTGCTGAACCAGCTCGTGAACCCACCACCGGCGAGCGGGCTAACGATGAACAGGTGCGCCATCGCCGGGTTCTCACTCTGCTCGTTGAGTACCCCGGCCTCCTTAAGTCGCTTGTTGCCGCCCTCGAGCTTCGAGAGCGCTGAGGCGAGCGCCAGTGGGTCGCGTGTGATCTCCGAACCCGTCTTGTCGGCCTGGTACTCGCGCGACCGGCTGATGGCCATCTGGATCAACATCGCGGCTATCGGCGCCAACAGGATCAGCGCCAGCTGGGCGAACATGTTGCCGCGGTCACGTCCCCCGCCTCCGAACATGGCTCCGAACATGGCCATTCGGGCGGCGAACGTGATTACACCGGCCATCGTCCCGGCACCCGTGCTGAGTAGCGTGTCGCGGTTGCGCACGTGGCCAAGCTCGTGGCCGATGACGGCCTCCAGCTCGCGGGGCGTCAGCAGGTTACGGATGCCGCTTGTCACCGCGATGGCTGCGTGCTCCGGGTTGCGACCCGTAGCGAACGCGTTCGGCGAGGGGTTGTCCGAGATGTAAACCTTCGGCTTAGGGATACCCGCAGCCGCAACGACGCGGTCGACCATGGCGTGCAGCTCGGGCTCTTCCTCCGGCGTCACCTCATGTGAGCGCATCGCCGCGAGCGCGATCTTGTCGGAGAACCAGTACATGACGAAGTTCATGATGCCGACGAAGATCAGCGCGATAACAAGACCGCCGGTCCCACCGAAGAACTGCCCGACGAAGAGCAGCACACCGGTCAGCAAGGCCATCAGAACCAGGGTCTTAAGGTTGTTCATCGTGAACATTTATGTTCCTTCTCTCTACCTCCACTACTTGATACGCGGGGCAGTGCAAGCAAGTTCCGCGAACCGGTAGAGCATCCCAATTCTAGCGAGACGCACAATCCAGCAGTGTGACAAAGAGTGGAAATCGTAGGAAAGGAGTGGCGACCCCGATCGGATTCGAACCGACGATCTCCAGCGTGACAAGCTGGCATGTTAACCGCTACACCACGGGGCCGTCTGAGTTGTAAACGCCCGAGTCCAGCAACTCGGGCCTCATCCATTCTACCGAGCTTGTGACAGCCCGGGCAATTAGCCTAACCGCCGACGCGGTTGGCGCGCAGCGCCGCCAGCACGGCAAGGTCGTCGGAGATGATCCCATCGACCTCCCACTCCAGGAGCCGCGCGATCACTGCCCTGTCGTTCGTCACGCCGGCCCAGACGATCAGCCCGTCGTCCCTGGCCCGGGCTACGAGCTCGCTATCCAGCTGTCCCGGACCAATCGAGACACCGGCGACCGGCTGAGGATTCTCGAGGATTAGCTCCTCCAGTCGCTCCCTGGTCTTCGGATAGAAGATGGTCTGAGCTTCTGGGACGAGCGAGCGCAGCAGCGCAAGGGACTCCATCCGCGACGACCCGACGTATACAACCCGCTCGCTCCTTGCCTCCAGCACCTGCGCGACCTGTTCCACAGCCCGTGTGCTGCGCGACTTCATGTCGAGGTACACATCGATTCCCTCGGGCAGCTCCTTCCATGCGTCGTCGAGGCTCGCCGAGCGATATACAAGCGGTACCAGGAAGGCCGGAATCCGCCGCGGCGGGGTATGCACCACGTCCAGCCGGCCGTTAACGAGAGCGACGTCGATCTCGACAATGTCCACGGAGTTCTCGCGCAATAGGGCGAGACCCTCTTTGGTGTCCCCGCCGTTATGCGCTATCCCGCGTGTTCCCGGAGAGAGCGGGAGCTCGGTCGTGAGGTCGTCACCCTTGAAGATGGGCGCGAATGGGTCGTAGACCGCGCGCAAGCGCCGGATACCCCAGAGGGCAGCCCCCGCGAGTGCGGCGAGCAGCACCAGCCATCCCATGAACCCGATTCTCGCATCCCCTTAGTGGCTGCTTTGTCACGGGCCTGAAATGAGTACCCGCACCCGCTTAAATGCCCGCGATCTCCCAGACTGCGAGCTTCGATTCAGTGTTGAGACTGATACTGTGCGGAGCAGTAGCAGCCTCCCTCGCAGCGCTGCTTGTCGCAATGACCTCAGGCGACGACAACGAGCCCAACCCGGGCATAACGCTCGTCCAGGCGGGGCGGCCTGATGACGCCGAGACCGCGGTTGCGGCAGAGCGCGTCGAGGCCATCCAGCAGCGGGACAAGAGCCTTGCCGAGGTCTGGCTGGTGGCCTTCGGCGCGGGCGCCTTCTTTCTTCTCGAGCTGGTCAGCCCGCTGGGTATCTTCTACCGCTGGCCGGCACAGGCTCGTGCCGTGTCACCAGTGCCCCGTTTTCCAGTGACTGACCGAGTCCCGGTAGGGCAGCGAGGCGTCGGCGCTTCTGCCTAGACTGCTGCCGGCTGCTTCGCTTCCTCGCGCTCCAGCCTGCCAATCAGTGCTCGTGAGATGACCAGCCGCTGGATCTCGTTCGTGCCTTCGAAGATCTGGAAGATCTTGGCGTCGCGGACCCACTTCTCGAGCGGTTCCTCGCGCATGTAGCCCATGCCGCCGTGCAGCTGCAGCGCTTCGAGCGTGATCTTCATCGCCATGTCCGAGGCAAAGTACTTGGCCTGGCTGCCCTCGCCTTTCCACATCGCCGCCCCTGTGCCCGCCATCCACGCGCCCTTGTAGACAAGCATCCGCGCGGCCTCGATTTCGGTGTGCATCTCGGCCAGCTTGAAGGCAATGGCCTGGTTCATCGCTATCGGCTTCCCGAACTGTACGCGGGTCTTCGTATAGTCGAGCGCCTTATCGAACGCGGCCTGGCCGATGCCCAACGCGAAGGCGCCGATGATCGGACGCGTGCGCTCGAGCATGCGGACCGCGCCGAGCGCTCCCGGAGCCTTGCTGTCGCCATTGGAGCTGCGCTCGGCTGAGGGATCATAGCCAAGCTTGTGGTCGGCCGGAATGCGGACGTCTTCGAGAATCACGTCGGCCGTATGCGAGGCGCGGATGCCCATCTTCTTCCACTTCGTACCCATCGAGAGGCCCGGCGTGTCTTTCGTGATCACGTAGGCGCCCAGTCCGCCCCAGCCCTTGGTCCTGTCCTC
>DASTBR010000075.1:0-2488 GCA_035711945.1 Dehalococcoidia bacterium | reverse complement strand
GGCCGCGAGACCAAGCGCGGCCACGCCATGATGGTCCTCGTCACCGACGAGACCCTGACCACCGAGCAGCTGGCGACTCTGAGCTCGATCGAGGGCCTTTACTCCGCGAAGCAGGCACGAATCTAGAGCCGACGCGCAGGAGGAACACATGATCAAGGGGATGCATGGCTTGTTCTACACGACTGAGCCCGAGAATGCTCGCGCGTTCTTCCGCGACGTGCTCGGCTTCCCCGCGCGGGATGTCGGCGACGGCTGGCTCATCTTCGACACGCCGGCTGCCGACTTCGGATGCCATCCGTCAACAGACACAACTCATCACGAAATCTCATTCATCTGCGACGACATCCACGAGACCGTGAAGGAGCTGGAGGCGAAGGGCGTCCAGTTCGAGCCGGTGAGCGATCAAGGCTTTGGTCTTGTAACCACCTTTCGGCTACCTGGGGGCGGCCCGATACTGCTCTATCAGCCGAAGTACGAATAGGTGAGCGGTCGGGAGACGCCGGCCACCAAAGCCGCAACGAAGGCAGGAATTGGCTTCATCGTCCACGAGTACCGGCACGACCCCAAGGCGGAGAGCTATGGCTCGGAGGCTGCCGATCGCCTTGGCCTCGATCCAGCGCAGGTCTTCAAGACTCTGATCGCCGACGTCGACTCTCGGCTTGTCGTGGCCGTGGTGCCAGTGAATTGCCAGCTCGACCTGAAGGCGCTGGCTGCGGCGGCCGGAGCGAAGAAGGCCGCCCTCGCCGATGAGAAGTCTGCTGAGCGCTCGACCGGTTACGTTCTCGGCGGTATCAGCCCGCTAGGCCAGCGCAAGGACCTACCGACTTACATCGACGAGAGCGCCCGGACGCTGGACACGATGTTCGTGAGCGCGGGCCGCCGCGGCCTCGAAATCGAGCTGTCACCGGACGACCTGGCCCGCCTGACCAACGCCGCGATGGCGGCCATAGCCCGTGACTGACTGCCGCCAGTCCCTCGCCGCTGGTAGCCTGAGAGCGGCGCGCTGGCGGCGCGCCTTTCTGTTTGCATGCTGATCGACCTTCACTGTCACACCTGGCCCCTTTCCGACGACAGCCTCCTCAAGCCCGATGACCTGATCGAAGAGGCAAAGAGCCTCGGGCTGCACGGGCTCTGCATGACCGAGCACGACTACGGCTGGAACGTCGACGACATTCGTGCCCTGGAGCGCCGGCACAACTTTGTCATCCTGCCGGGTATCGAGGTGAATACCGAAGACGGCCACATCCTCGCCTATGGCGTCCACAAGTACATCTACGG
Source organism: Dehalococcoidia bacterium (assembly GCA_035711945.1). Classification (GTDB taxonomy): domain Bacteria; phylum Chloroflexota; class Dehalococcoidia; order WHTO01; family WHTO01; genus DASTBR01. The sequence continues at coordinate 1,210 of DASTBR010000075.1, read as the reverse complement.
CATGCACAAGTCGCAGGAGCTGGGTCGCATGGTCCGGGAGGCAGGCGGCGCGCTGATCGCCGCCCATCCTTACCGCCGGCAGATGCCGTGGCACATCCACGACGAGAACCACTGGGAGGAAGCCCTCGACCGCGCAGCGCGCAACAAAGCCTACGGGTTCGTTGCGGGCCTTGAGATCATCAATGGCCGCGGGTCGGCGAAGGAGAACGCCTTCTCCGAGGAGCTCGCACGACGCATGGGCAAGCCCGGCAGCGCCGGAACTGACTCGCACGCCAAGCGCGACATCGGCGTCTGCGCAACCGAGTTCTCGCGCCAGGTCAACGACGTGACCGAGTTTATCGATGAGCTGAAACACGGGCGCTTCAGCGGCGTTGCCCTGAAGGAAGGGCTGATCGAGCACGCGATCAGCCGTCCTGCGCACCGCGTACCGGGCATTCAGCCTACGCAGGGCCAGCTATAGACTGGCGGCGTGGCAGCCCACCTGTTCACGCTTGAAGAGGCACGGACTCACCTGGAGGTGCTGCGCGAGGTCCTTCCGCGGATTATCGAGGCGAGCCGCGAAGCAGAGCCGCTGCGTGAGCAGCTCATGGCCGCCCAACGGGCGGCGGCCAGCAATGGTCACGTTCAGGATTCGGACATCGCGGGCAAGCGGCAACGCCTTGAGCAGCTCGCCGAAGTCATCAACAAGGAAATCGCCGAGCTCAACGACAAGGGCATCGAAGTGAAGGACCTGAGCCGCGGCCTGATCGACTTTCCCAGCGAACGCGACGGCCGAGTGGTTTACCTCTGCTGGATGTACGGAGAGGACGACATCGCCTACTGGCACGAGCTTGACACCGGCTTTCCAGGCCGGCAGCCACTCTAGGCTACGGCTGAATCCGCTTCGCCTCCGTGGCGCGTAGAGCGAGCGAAAGGAGGAGTGCATGCTTATCAAAGTTCTTTGCACCAGCCTCGCGCTGCTCGGCTTGAGCATCGCGGCCTGCGGCGATGACGACGACTCCGACGATGAAGGCACGGCCACCGCTGAAGAAGCGGCTGACGATGGCGAAGGTGGTGCGGCAGCGCCAGGTGAGGTGATGATCCAGGAGTTCGCATTCGCACCAACGGATCTTCAGGTCAACGTCGGCGACACAGTGACATGGACCAACCTCGATACGACCTCCCACACGATCACCGAAGACAACGGCGCCTTCGATAGCGGAAGCGTCGC
>DASTBR010000074.1:0-39433 GCA_035711945.1 Dehalococcoidia bacterium | reverse complement strand
GGCTCATTCTATCGGGGTTCGGTTGGCTTCTCGTGACTCAGGGCGGTTTGACAGCGCGACCAAAGCAGTCAAGATACTCCGTGGAGCCCGTCGCGGAATCTGCGCCCCTTCCTCCCTCGTGGTTCAGGCAGCCGGCTGCGGGCGACATAAAGGGGGTACTGTATGAGACCACTTCTGGTGGCACTGTTAATCGGTGTGCTGGCGCTGGCGTTGGGCGCCTGCGATCCATTCGGCGACGACGATGACGACGACGATGATGATCAGCCGGCAGCAGGAGACGAGGGAGAAACGCAAGAGGAGGATACGGGCGGCGGAGGAGCGGGCGATACCCTGGCCGAGGTGCTGGACCGTGGCGTCCTCCGCTGCGGGGTGAACGACACCGTTCCCGGTTTCGGCTTTGTTAACCCCGAGGGTGAGTTCGAGGGCTTCGACATCGACTTCTGCCGTGCCGTGGCCGCCGCCCTCTTTGGCGACTCCGAAGCAGTTGAGTTCACCGCAACGACAGCCGAGACGCGATTCGAGGTGCTCGCGTCTGGCGAGGTGGACCTCCTGATCCGCAACTCAACCTGGACTGTCAGCCGTGACGCTGACCTCGACCTGACCTTCACCAATGTCAACTTCTATGACGGACAGGGGATGATGGTGCGCGTGGGCGAGTTCGAGTCGGTCGATGACATGTCGGGCACGACGATCTGCGTGACGCAGGGCACAACGACCGAGCAAAACCTTGCCGACCGCTTTGAAGCTGCGGGCCTCGACTTCACCCCGTTGACCTTTGAGACACCCGAAGACATCCAGCCCGCGTTCCTGGAGGGCCGGTGTGACGGCTGGACTTCGGACAAGTCGCAGCTTGCGGGCGTGCGTTCGGCGCTGCCTGATCCAAGCTGCTGCGTAGTCCTTGAAGAGACCTTCTCGAAAGAGCCGCTTGGACCTGCAACTCGGGCCGACGACGCACAATGGTCCGACGTCGTCCGCTGGATCGTCAACGGCATGATCATCGCCGAGGAATTCGGGATCACGAGTCAGAACATCGACGATTTCATCGAAAATCCGGGTAATCCAGAGGTCGCGCGGCTGCTCGGCGTGCCCTTCGCGGCGGAGGAAGGTGGAGCGGAGGAGGTGTTTGACCCCGGCCTCGGCATCGACCCGACCTTCATGCAGGAAGTCATTCGCCAGATCGGTAACTACGGTGAGGTCTACGCACGTCACCTGGTGGAGCAACTCGGTCTCGAGCGTGAGGGCACGCTGAACGCACTCTGGACCGACGGGGGATTGATCTACGCGCCGCCCTGGCGTTAGGAACTCGACTTTATAGGGGCAGCCCCGAGTGCGGGGCTGCCCTCAGGCGAACGTATGGCGGCGATAACAGCAGCGAAGAGTCCCGTTGCCTTCTGGCGTAACGCCAGGTTTCGGCGCATCGCTTTCCAGGTGGTGTTCGCACTTGGCGTGCTGGTGCTGCTTAATTTCATCCTCGAACGCGCCTTCGACCTCGGCTTCGGTTACGACTTCATGGGCCGGCGAGCAGGGTTCGGCGCCGAAGGCAAGACGATCCCCGACCTTTCCAACCCGTTCGACCTCCAGGACTACGGGGCGAACAACAGCTATCGCGACGCCTATGTCCTCGGCTTGCTAAACACCGTTCGAGTGGCCGTCATCGGCATCGTGCTGGCGTCAATCGTCGGGCTGATTGCCGGCGTAGCCCGACTTTCGCGTAACTGGCTCGTCTCGCGTCTGGCCACTGCCTATGTCGAGGTCTTTCGCAACACACCGCTCATCGTGCAACTCGTGTTCTGGTACTCGGCCGTCTTTCTTCAGCTGCCCGCGATCTCGGAGAGCATCTCGTTCTTCGACGTGGCCTTCGTCTCGAACCGCGCAGCTGCAATACCTTCTTTGAGCACCGACGAGGGCGTCAACCTCTTCCTCGCCTTCGCGCTGGTCGGTCTTGCTGCCGGGCTGGCGGTGCGCATCTGGCTGGGCCGGCGACAGGAGCGCACCGGGCAACAGCGTTATCCGGGCTGGACCGCGTTGGCAGTCTTCGCGGGGATAGCGGCGGTCGGATTCGTGATCAGTGGTCTGCCCGTCTCCGTGGACATACCTGAGAGAGGCGAGCGCTCTTACGCAGGTGGCCTGCAGATGAGCCCTGAGTTCGCGGCCCTGCTGGTCGCCCTCGTGCTCTACACGGGCGCCTTTATCGCCGAGGTCGTCCGCGGCAGCATCCTTGCCATTCCGAGAGGGCAGACCGAGGCTGCCGCGGCCCTGGGTCTGAACTTCTTCCAGAGGTTGAACCTGGTGGTGTTGCCCCAGGCGCTGCGGATTATGATCCCGCCGCTGACGAATCAGTATCTCAACCTGACAAAGAACTCGAGCCTCGCGGTGGCGATCGCCTTTCCAGAGTTGGTCAGTGTCAGCAGGACCATCATCAACCAGACCGGAGAGGCCGTCTCAATGGTGGTGCTGGTCATGGCCACCTATCTGACCCTCAGCCTGACCATTTCCCTCGTGATGAACACCATCAACTGGCGCCTGAGGTCGACCCCGCGATGACCGCTATCGACGTGACTAGCGAGCGCCCCCCGGCACCGCCCCTGTCTCTGGTCAGGGCAAGGCGCTGGGCTACAGATAACCTCTTCGGCTCGCTTGGAAATAGTGCACTGACGCTAATCAGTGTCGCGATCCTGGCTTACGTGGCTTACCAGGTCCTTCGTTTCGTCTTCATAACGGCCGACTGGGAGGTCGTGCTCGACAACCGGAGGCTCTACTTCGCTGGTCGCTTCCCCGACGAGGAAATGTGGCGAATCTGGATGTCGCTCTGGTACCTGTCAGCGCTGACTGGTGCCAGCTTCCGGTTATGGGGACGGTTGACACCCCTTATAGCCGCGGCTTCCGCTGCCGTAGCTGTCCTGCTGTTCGCCTTTGCCACCGACTACGCCCAGCCGCGACTTCTGCTGGCGCTGGGACTCCTCGCCTCGGGCTACCTGGCAGCTGCCGTCCTCTCAAGATGGCGACGTCAGTTGGCTGGCCTCGTGATAGTGGGCTGGCTGCTCGCCTTTCCGATCACGATCGTGTTCATCGCCGGCGGCGCGGCCGTACCCTTGCTTGCGGCGGCTGGAGCCTTCGTCCTGGGCAGCTACCTGGTCTGGCGTCTTACCTCGGGTGAACCCCTGCCGAGACGTGAGCTGGCCTGGTTGGGCGCGCTTGAGCTTGTGCTGATGGCCCTCATCTTCATCGAGCCGAATGTCGAAGGGGTCGACAGCAGACTGTGGAGCGGACTGGTTCTGAACATCCTCATCGCGATAGTGGCGAGCGTGCTCTCGTTTCCTCTCGGCGTTGTACTGGCACTCGGCCGGACAAGCGGGCTGCCGGTGGTCCGAGTCGTCTGCACGGTGTACATAGAGCTAATCCGAGGGGTCCCGCTGATCACGATTCTCTTCATCAGCTGGCTGGTCTTGCCCGATTTTCTTCCCGAGAGCTTGCGCGACACCGACCTGGTCGTGCGGATCATGGCCGCGTTCACAGCCTTCTCGGCTGCCTACATCGCCGAGATTGTGCGTGGAGGGCTACAGTCGATTCCTCGCGGCCAACGAGAGGCGGCTCAGGCCCTGGGCCTTGGTGGCGTCGCCGTCCTGGTGTTCGTGATCTTGCCGCAGGCAATTCGCGCGGTGATTCCCGCATTGACCGGCCACTTCATCAGCCTCTTCAAGGACACATCGCTCGTGATCGTGGTCGGCCTTACCGACATCCTCGATGTCGGCCGCTCGGTAACCGCGCAACGCGAGTTCATCGGCCGCCAGAAGGAATCGCTTCTCTTCGTGGCGCTCGTGTTCTGGTTGATCACCTTTTCCATCTCAAGGGTCGGTCAGCGTCTGGAGCGACGGCTCGGCGTTGGCGAGCGCTAGGATCGCGACATGGTTGAGGAAACCGTAACTCTCGCCGAACCCGAAGCCCCGGACGGGCGGGCAAGCGAGAAGGACATGGTGGTCTGCACCGACGTAAAAAAGTGGTTCGGGGACTTTCAGGCGCTCAAAGGGATCACGACGGTCGTGAAGGAGCGCGAGGTGGTGGTGGTTCTTGGTCCTTCCGGGTCAGGTAAGTCGACATTCCTGCGCTGCTTGAACCGGCTGGAGGAGCACGACGAGGGGCAGATCATCGTGGATGGCGTCGAGCTCAACAACGACCTCAGGAACCTGGAGAAGGTGCGATCAGAGGTGGGGATCGTCTTCCAGCAGTTCAACCTTTTTCCCCACCTTACAGTGAGACGCAACATAACACTGGCTCTGACTCACGTTCGCCGGATGCCGAAGACAGCGGCTAACGCGCGGGCCGAGGAACTGCTCCGCCGGGTGGGAATTCCGGAGCAGATCGATACGTACCCGGCACAGCTCTCGGGTGGCCAACAGCAACGCGTGGCGATCGCCAGGGCCCTGGCGATGCATCCCAGGCTGATGCTGTTCGACGAGCCGACCTCTGCTCTGGACCCGGAGATGATCAAGGAAGTGCTGGACGTCATGCGTGGGTTGGCTGAGTCGGGAATGACGATGATCGTTGTAACGCACGAGATGGGCTTCGCACGTGAAGTAGCCGACCGCTTCCTCTTCTTCGATGGCGGCCTGATCGTTGAAGAAGGCACTCCTCAGCACTTCTTCGAGAATCCTCAGGAGGAGCGCACGAAGCTCTTTCTATCGCAGATTCTCTGAAGCTGTTCTCGTTGACACCCTGAATCTGGCTACCTAGACTTGATCCAGCCTGTCACCAGATAGGACAGGTGGCGTACGGGTCGAGAGGCCTGAAAGTGACAACGTCCTCCCGTTGGGGGGATGGCTCAGAAATAGGGCTTTCGGCCCTTTTCTGTCGTCTGAAAAGGGAAACAGGGAATCCAGCTTGCCTACGATCAACCAGCTTGTCCGCAAGGGCCGCAAGTCGACTTCCAAGAAGACGAAGTCCCCGGCGCTGCGCTTTCGTTACAACGCTCTGACCAACCGGACAGAGCGCGGCAAGAAGGGCTCGCCCCAGAAGCGTGGCGTCTGCACCCAGGTGCGGACTGTCACTCCCCGCAAGCCCAACTCGGCCCTCCGCAAGGTGGCCCGAGTGCGGCTGACAAACGGAATAGAGGTCACCGCCTACATCCCCGGCGAGGGCCACAGCCTCCAGGAGCACTCTGTGGTCCTGGTGCGCGGGGGCCGCGTCAAGGACCTCGCCGGCGTGCGCTACCACATTGTGCGTGGCGCACTCGACGCGACCGGGGTAAGTGGTCGCAAGCGCGGCCGCAGTAAGTACGGGACAAAAAAGGGTTCCTAGCTAGCCAGCCAGGAGCCACTTTTTTGACTCGGCGAATTCGAGCGTCCACGGGCGTTCTTTGAAGTAGTATTCGTTGCTGCTCGTTCTGCGGGCAGTCATGAAGAGGAAGTTATGCCTAGACGAGGCACAGTTGAACGGCGCCGACCGACTCCCGATGCACGCTACGGGAGCCTTTCGGTGCAGATGTTCATCAACAAGCTGATGATGCGCGGCAAGAAGTCGACGGCCGAGAAGATCGTCTACGACGCGATGGAGCTCGTCGAGGATCGCATGAAGCGCCCAGCCCTCGACGTCTTCGACGCTGCCCTGCGCAACGTTACGCCTGTCCTCGAGGTCAAGCCCCGGCGCGTTGGCGGCGCTACCTACCAGGTGCCCGTCGACATCCGCGCCGAGCGTCGCACCTCGCTCGCTATGCGCTGGATGGTCCAGGCAGCACGCGCCCGCCGCGGACGATCGATGTCCGAGAAGCTGGCCGAGGAGATCGCAGACGCCGCGAACGGCCAGGGCGCAACCATGAAGAAAAAGGAAGACACCCACCGCATGGCAGAGGCCAACAGGGCCTTCGTTCACTACCGGTGGTAAAGGCAGGAATGGACTAGGCCGCCTCGGGCGGCGGACAAGAATGGCACGCGAACACCCAATCGAGAAGGTCCGAAATATCGGCATCATCGCTCACATCGACGCCGGCAAGACGACGGTGACTGAGCGCGTGCTGTTCTACACCGGCCGCACCTACAAGATCGGCGAGGTCCACGAAGGCACCGCCGTTATGGACTGGATGGAGCAGGAGCGCGAGCGCGGGATCACGATCACCGCCGCCGCGACCACAGCCAACTGGCGCGACTTCGTCGTCAACATCATCGACACCCCAGGCCACGTCGACTTCACGGTGGAAGTAGAGCGTTCCCTGCGCGTCCTGGACGGCGGCGTCGTCGTCTTCGACGCCGTCGCCGGCGTCGAGCCACAGTCCGAAACCGTCTGGCGCCAGGCCGACCGCTATAACGTCCCCCGCATCTGCTTCGTCAACAAAATGGACCGCACAGGCGCCGACTATTGGCGAACCATCGACATGATGGTCGATCGTCTCGACGCGGTCCCGGCGCCGATCCAGATACCCCTCGGTGTGGAGGCCGCCCACGAAGGCGTTATCGACCTGATCGAGCAGAGGGCCTGGCGCTTCTCGGCAGACAGGACCCAGCCCCCCGTCGAAGAGTCCGTTCCCGACGAGTACCAGGTGGAAGTCGAGCAGCGCCGTGCTGCCCTGATCGAAGCCGTCGCCGAGAACGACGAACAGCTCGAGATCAGCTTCATCGAAGCCCACGAGATCACCTCGACCGAACTCAAGCGTGCTATCCGCCGCGCCACCTTGGCTAACAAGATTGCGCCGGTGCTCTGTGGCAGCGCCCTGAAGAACAAGGGCGTCCAGCTGATGCTCGACGCCGTCATCGACTACCTTCCATCCCCGATCGACATCCCACCGATCAAGGGCACCAACCCCAAGACCGGCGAGGAAGTCGAACGCGCAGCCGAGGACGAGCAGCCCTTCTCAGCCCTCGCCTTCAAGATCGTCACCGATCCCTACGTCGGCCGGCTGGCCTACTTCCGCGCCTACTCCGGCGTCATCAAGACAGGCGACTCCATCCAGAACACCACCAGGGACAACCGCGAGCGCATGGGCCGCCTCCTCAAGATGCACGCCAATCACCGCGAAGAGGTCGAGGAGATCCGGGCCGGCGATATCGGTGCGGCCATCGGCCTCAAGAACACCTTCACTGGCGACACGCTCTGCGCTGTAGACAGCCCCGTGCTTCTCGAAGCCATAACGTTCCCCGAGCCTGTCATTTCAGTGGCAATCGAGCCCAAGACCAAGGAAGACCAGGACAGGCTCGGCGAGACCCTCGGCCGCATGGTCGAGGAGGACCCGACCTTCCGCTCCCGCTACGACAAGGAGACTGGCCAAACCGTTATCTCCGGCATGGGCGAGCTGCACCTCGAAGTCATCGTCGACCGCATGCTGCGCGAGTTCCGTGTCGACGCCAATGTAGGCAAGCCACAGGTTGCCTATCGTGAGGCCGTAACCAGCCCGGCGAAGGCCGAGGGCCGGTTCGTCCGCCAATCTGGCGGCCGCGGACAGTACGGCCACGTCGTCCTCGAGATCGAGCCTCTCGATCGTGGATCAGGCGTCCAGTTCGAGAACAAGACAGTCGGTGGTTCGGTTCCCAAGGAGTTCGTTGCGCCAACCGAAGCCGGTGTGCGCGAGGCGCTGGAGAGCGGTGTTATCGCCGGTTACCCCGTCGTTGACCTCCGTGTCGCTCTCGTCGACGGTTCCTATCACCAGGTTGACTCCTCGGAAATGGCCTTCAAGACCGCCGGTTCCATGGGTGTCCGCGAGGCGGTCCGCAAGGCCAACCCCGTGCTCCTCGAGCCAATCATGAAGATGGAAATCTCAACGCCCGAGGAGTTCTTTGGAGACGTCCTCGGCGACGTCAGTTCGCGTCGAGGCCACGTCGAGGGCATGGAGAACCGCGGGACTGTGCAGGTCATCCGTGCGTCGGTTCCGCTCGCCGAGACATTCGGCTATTCGACTTCGCTCCGCTCGCTTACGCAGGGAAGAGCCACCTACAGCATGGAATTCGACCGTTACGAGCCGGCGCCCAACTCGGTCGCCGAGCCGCTGATGGGCAAGGTAGTGGCGAGGGCTTAGGAGAACAGAATGCCGAAGCAGAAGATCCGTATCAGGCTCAAGGCCTACGACCACCGCATCCTCGACCAGTCAGCTGAACAGATCGTCGAGGCGGCCGAACGTACAGGCGCCAACGTCGCCGGGCCTGTACCCCTGCCTACGCAGATCCGCAAGTTCACGGTCATTCGCTCGCCCCACATCGACAAGGACTCGCGTGAGCAGTTCGAGATGCGGACCCACAAGCGGCTGATCGACATCCTTGAGCCCACATCGCGCACCGTAGACACCCTCATGCGCCTGCAGCTTCCTGCCGGCGTGGATATCGAGATCAAGCTCTAAGCAGATGAACGACGAAGAGAAGCAGCGAGACGAAGAGCAACCGGCTCCACCCGAAGCCGCCGCCGAGACTGGCGCCGCCGAGAGTGACGCTGCGTCCGCCGAGGAGCCCGCCGCCGACATAGAATCCGCTGCCGACGAGGCGCCGGAGGGTGCGCCCGCAGTCGCTGCGGCGCCGGAAGAAGAACCCGTTGCCGAGGACTCTGAGCCATCAGACGAAGAAGCGGCCGATGATGCTGCGGAGACTGACGTCGAGGATGCCGCCGAGACCGAAGAGGACGAAGAGGCGGCAGCCAAAGCACCCCGCGCCTCGGGCCGTCGTTCTGCCTCCACGCGTGAACAGGCGCCGGATGGTATCCCTGCGCTCTTCGGCAAGAAGCTCGGCATGCTACAGGTCTTCGACGACGCCGGGACTGTGCAGAACGTTACTGCGATCGAGCTCGGACCATGCGTCGTCACGATGATTCGCACGCCGCAAACCGACGGCTATAGCGCCGTCCAGCTCGGTTGGGGCGAGGGCCGCAACCTTAACAAACCCGCCAAAGGCCACCTCGCTGGAGCCAACGGAGACTTCCGGCACCTTCGCGAAGTCCGCGTCGACGACTCCGCGGCATTCAGCGTTGGCCAGGAAGTCACGACGAGCATTTTCCAGGCCGGCGAACGCGTCGATGTGACGTCTAAATCAAAGGGTCGAGGCTTCGCCGGTGGCGTCAAGCGCCACGGCTTCCATGGCGGACCCAAGACCCACGGACAATCAGACCGCCACCGCGCCCCTGGCTCGATCGGCGCCGGCACGACCCCCGGCCACGTTCTTAAGGGCCAGAAGATGGCTGGCCATATGGGTGCGCGGCAGGTCACCGTGCGCGACCTCGTTGTCGTTCGCTCCGACATCGACAAGAACCTGCTGCTCGTGCGCGGTTCCGTGCCCGGACCTGTCAACGGTGTCGTGCGCGTGAAGCGCACTACCAGGGCGGTGAGCTGATGAAACTCTCGCTGATTGACGCCGCAGGCAAGGAAGTGAAGAAAATCGACGTCGCCGACGAAGTCTTTGGCGTCGAGCCCAACCGTGCTGTGCTCCACCAGGTCTACGTTGCCCAGATGAACGCCCGCCGCAGTGGCGTCGCCAACACTAAGACACGAGGCGAGGTACGTGGCAGCAGCGCCAAGGTGCGCCGCCAGAAGGGCCTCGGACGCGCCCGCATCGGCACGATCCGCTCCCCCGTGCTCACAGGCGGAGGCGTTGCCTTCGGTCCGAAGACTCGCAGCTACTCGCAGGTCATTCCCAAGCGCATCAAGCGCCTCGCGATCCGTTCGGCGCTCTCGGCAAAGGTTGTCGACGGCGACCTGCACATCCTCGACGCCATGCCCGAATCGCCGACTACGAAGGGTCTGTCTGATCTCTTGAACGGGATCGGCGTCGAGCGTTCGTCGCTCCTCGTCACGGCTGCCCCTGACTCCAACGTTCGGCTGAGCGCCCGCAACCTGCGCGGCGCCTCGGTCATCCCCGCCAATCACCTGAACGTTGCTGACATACTCAACCACCACAGCCTGGTCATGACCACGGACGCCGTCCGCGTCGCGGAGGCGCTCTGGGGCGGCGAACGAGCGACGAACCGCCGAGCTGCGGCTTCGCAGCCCGCGGTCGAAGCCAGGACCGAAGCGCCCGCCAAACCGGCGCGACGCCGCGCCCCGGCGAAGAAGGTCGAGCAGCCGACCGCGGCGAAGGCCGCGCCTAAGCGCCGCGCGGCAAGACCCAAGGCCGGTGAGGAGAGCTAATGCCCAAGCAGCTTCACTCCTACACCGTCATCAAGAAGCCGATCGTCACCGAGAAGTCCACTGCGCTGGCGGGCGCCAGCCAGTACGTCTTCGAGGTCGACAAGGCGGCCAACAAGCTCCAGATCAAGGAAGCCGTCGAGCGCGCCTTCGACGTCCGCGTTACCGGCGTCAACACCATGCACATGAAGCCCAAGCGTCGCCGTCGCGGTCGCCAATGGGGCTACACCCGCGCCTGGAAGAAGGCGATTGTCACCCTCGCCGCGGGCGAGACCATAACTCTGTTCGAGGGCGTGTGATAGATGCCACTTAAGCAGTTCAAACCGACATCGCCATCCCGCCGCGGCATGAGCGGCTACACCTTCGAGGAGGTCACCAAGAGCCGTCCCGAGAAGGCGCTCCTGCGTGCCTCAAAGAAGGCGGCCGGTCGCAACAACCAGGGGCGCATCAGCGTCCGCCACCAGGGCGGAGGCCACAAGCGCCGCGTCCGCGACGTGGACTTCAAGCGCCGCGACAAGTTCGGCGTGCCCGGGCGTGTGGCCGCGGTCGAGTACGACCCCAATCGCTCAGCCCGCCTGGCCCTCATCTACTACGCAGATGGCGATAAGCGCTATATCCTTTCGCCCCTCGGTCTCAAGGTCGGCGACACGGTGATGTCCGGCCCCAACGCTGACATCGCCCCGGGCAACGCTTTACCCATGCGCCAGATCCCGACAGGCACCGTCGTCCACAGCGTCGAGATGCACCTGGGCAAGGGCGCCCAGATGGTGCGCAGCGCCGGCGCCGGCGCCCAGCTCATGGCCAAGGAAGGCGATTTCAGTCTTCTGCGCCTGCCCTCCGGCGAGATGCGGCGCGTCCACTCGGACTGCCTCGCGACCGTCGGCCAGGTCGGCAACGTCGAGCACCAGAACATCAAGATCGGCAAGGCCGGGCGCAACCGCTGGCGCAACAGGCGCCCTACTGTGCGCGGCACGGTCATGAACCCAGCCGACCACCCACATGGTGGTGGTGAGGGCCGCGCGCCCATCGGCCTTCCCGGTCCCAAAACGCCCTGGGGCAAGCCGACCCTCGGTTACCGCACCAGGCGCAACAAGACCAGCGGTAAGTTCATCGTCCGCCGGAGGAATAAGTAATGTCGCGTTCGGCCAAGAAGGGTCCTTTCGTCGAAGAGAAGCTCATGAAGCGCGTGGAATCGGCTCAGCGCAGCGGCGCCAAGCAGATCATCCGCACCTGGTCCAGGTCATCTACGGTGATGCCGCAGATGGTCGGCCTGACGATTGCTGTCCACGATGGCCGTCGCCACGTCCCGGTTTTCATCACCGAGAACATGGTCGGCCACAAGCTCGGCGAATTCGCCTTGACCCGAACCTTCCGCGGCCACGCCGGGCGCTCCGAGAAGACAGCCACGCTGAGGAGAACCTGAGCCAATGGAAGTAACGGCTGTCGCCAGGAACCTGAGAGTTTCGCCGCGCAAAGTGCGGCTCATACTGGACGAGCTGAAGGGCAAGACCATCGATGAAGCCATCGCCACCCTTCAGTTCATGGCGTCGCCGCACGCCCGTGAGATCGCCAAGGTCGTACACTCGGCGGCTTCCAACGCCGAGAACAACCACGCACTCTCGTCACGTGACCTCTACGTGAAGCACGCGTACGCCGACGAGGGTTTGAAGCTGAAGCGCTACAAGGCGCGATCCCGCGGACGCGTTGCCCCTCGGCTGCGCCGCTTCAGCCACGTGACGATCGTCGTCGAGGAGGAGGCATAGGTGGGGCAGAAGGTTCATCCGATCGGTTTCCGCATCGGGGTCATCAAGGACTGGCAGAGCAAGTGGTACAGCGACAAGCGCACCACCTACACCCAGCTCGTCCACGAGGACGTCCAGATCCGCCGTCGCATTGAATCGATGCGCGACGCCGGCATCTCCGGCGTCGACATCGATCGCAACGCCAACCAGGTCTCGGTCACCATCCGCACCTCGCGCCCCGGCATCGTCATCGGCCGTCAGGGCAAGAACGTCGAGGACCTGCGCAAAGAGCTCGAGAAGCTCACGGCCAAGAAAGTCCGAGTCAACATCGTCGAGATTAACGTTCCCGAGCTCGACGCCCGACTCGTCGCGCGCAGCGTCGCCGACCAGCTGGAGCGTCGCGTCGCCCACCGCCGCGCCATGAAGCAGACCGCCCAGCGCACCATGCAACGCGGCGCCCAAGGCGTGCGCATCATGGTTGGCGGCAGGCTCGGCGGCTCCGAGATGTCGCGCCGTGACAAGGAAATGCAGGGCCGGGTCCCCCTTCACACGCTCCGTGCCGACATCGACTACGGCACAGCCGAAGCCCGCACAACATTCGGCCAGATCGGCGTCAAGGTCTGGATCTACAAAGGCGAGATCCTTCCTGAGCGCGCCGCTGCCGCAGCCCCACAAGAGGAAACCCGTGAGGGCCCCGCGCCCGCGATCGCTCCTGAGGCCGTGCGCGGCCCCGAGCTGGAAGCACCCGAGCCAACTGCGGAAGCGCTCGCCGAGGCTACCGGCCAGCCTGCTCCTCCCCCTAAGACGCGCGGCCGCCGCAAGGCAGTCGCCGAGGAAGCCGCGCCCGGCGACGAGTCGTTGGGTGCCGAAGAGCGCACTGAATCTCTCGGCGGCGTCTTGACCGAAGCCGAGGCCGCCGGCGAGACCGTCGCCACGCAGGCCGACGCCGGCCGGGAGCCGGCTCCAGGCGGCGATGCCGACGCCTCAACACACGAAGACGCCGCCATCGAGAAGGTGGAAGCAGCCGCCCCCGAAGCAGAAACAGAAGCGACTGCGGCCGCGGAACCTGCGGAGGCTGTCGAAACGCCTGCCGCCGACGAAGAGGCTACGAAAGCCGTCGAAACGCCCGCCGCCGACGAAGAGGCTACGGAGGCCGTCGAAACGCCGACCGCCGACAGCGAGGCTGTGGAGGCTGCCGTCGAGACGCCTGCCGCCAACGACGAGGCCGCGGAGGCTTCGAAAGAGCCCGCTGAGAAGGCCAAGCCGACCAACGGACGCCGCAAGAGGCGGACTAAGAGCGAATAATGCTGCAACCGAAACGCACCAAGCATCGCAAGGTTCATCGCGGGCGCATGCGTGGCATGGCCAGCGGCGGCACCACGATCAACTTCGGCGAGTTCGGCCTCCAGGCCGTCGGCCGCGGCTGGATCGACAGCCGCCAGATCGAAGCCGCCCGCCGTGCGATAACTCACTCCTTGCGGCGTGGCGGCAAGGTCTGGATCCGCATCTTCCCCGACAAGTCCGTAACCGCGAAGCCGGCCGAAACCAGGATGGGCAGCGGCAAAGGCAACCCCGACCACTGGGTTGCAGTAGTGAAGCCCGGCCGCATGCTCTTTGAGATTGCCGGCGTCCGCGGTGAGCTCGCCAAAGAAGCCCTCGAGCGCGCTTCTCACAAGCTCCCGCTCGAGACAAGGTTCGTTGCCCGCGAGCACGAGGGATCGCAGTCATGACCAGGCAGAACAGCGAAGCCGAACGCTTCCGCACGCTCTCCGAGAGCGATCTCGACAACGAGATCGAAGAGGCGCGGCGACGGCTGTTTGACTTGAGGATTCAATCGTCCACCCGGCAGCTCGAAAACTACCGCGAGCTGCGCAAGGTGCGCCGCCAGGTAGCGCGGCTGGAGACAGTCAAGCGCGGCCGCCAGTTGAGCGCGGAAGGCAGCTGATATGCAGGACCAACAAACCGCAACCGAAGGACATCGCAAGGAACGCGTTGGCGTCGTTGTCAGCGACCGCATGGACAAGACCGTCGTTGTTGCCGTTGACAGTTTCCGTCGTCACCGCATCTACAAGAAGGTCCTGCGCCGCACCGCCCGCTACAAGGCCCACGACGAAGAAAACGAGGCCAGCGTCGGTGACCTTGTTCGGATCAGAGAATCACGGCCGCTGAGTCGCCTCAAGCGCTGGCGGCTCGTCGAGATCGTCCAGCGCCACGAGGTCGCCGAGACCAAACCATCCGATATCGACCGCACTGTTGTGGAAGAGCTGGAGCAGCGGCGTAAGGAGCAGCCCGTCCCAGAAGTAACGGCACCAGCTGCCGCCGATGTCGAAGCGCCTGTTGAAGTCCCCGAGGTCGAGCAAGCGGTGGAGGAAGTGGAAGTACCTGAAGTCGAAGCTCCAGAAGTTCCCGTGGAGAAGGCCGAATCCAGCGAAGAGCCGGCTGAAGGCCCCGCCGACGAGGCGCCGAAAGCCAGGGCTACTCGTGCGCGGCGCAGTTCAGCCGCTGCTCCCGCTGAGGGCGCTCCCGAGGCCGTCGAAGAAGCCGACGAAGACAGTACGCCGGAGGAGAAAAGCGAGTGATCCAGCAGTACACAAGGCTGCGCGTCGCCGACAACTCCGGCGCACGAGAGATCATGTGCATCCAGGTCTCCGGTGGATCGCGCCGTCGCTATGCCCGCGTCGGCGACACCATCGTCGCCTCGGTCAAGCTTGCCCAACCGGGAGCGGGCGTAAAGAAGGGCGAGGTCGTCCGTGCTGTCATCGTTCGCACCGCCAAGCCGTTTTCTCGCGCGGACGGCACACACATCCGGTTCGACGAGAACGCCGCTGTGATCCTCTCTGACAAAGAAAACCCGCGCGGCACAAGAATCTTCGGGCCCGTCGCTCGTGAGCTTCGCGACAGGCGCTTCACGAAGATCGTCTCCCTCGCGCCGGAGGTGATCTAGATGCGAAAAATCAAACAGAACGACAACGTCATGGTCATGACCGGCAAGGATCGCGGCAGGACCGGCGCGGTCCGCGTCGTCCTGCCCGATGAAGGTCGCGTCATCGTTACCGGCGTGAACATGGTGAAGCGCCACATGCGCCAACGCTCCCTTCAGCAACCCGGCGGCATCATCGAGAAGGAAGCGCCGGTCGCCATCTCCAACGTGAGGATCGTTTGCCCCGCCTGTGGCAAAGCCACAAGGGTAGGTTTTCGAATTCGCGATGACGGCGGCAAAGGACGCTACTGCAAGAGCTGCGACGGAGACATCGACTAGGAACCCTTATGCCTGAACCACGTCTCAAGACACGCTACGACGCCGAGATCAAGCCGGCCCTGACCAAAGAGTTCGGATACAAGAACGTCATGCAGGTGCCCCGGCTCGAGAAGGTCGTCATCAACATCGGGCTGGGCGAGGCCCTGACTAATGCACGCGCCCTGGACGCGGCTTCGGCCGACCTGCAGACGATCACGGGCCAGCGGCCCATCATCAACAAGGCCAAGAAGTCCATCTCGAACTTCAAGGTCCGCGAGGGCAACGCTATCGGCATGAGCGTCACCCTTCGCGGCCCGCGCATGTACGAGTTCATGGACCGGCTGCTCAGCGCCGCGCTGCCGCGCATCCGCGACTTCCGCGGCGTCGCTCGCCACGCCTTTGATGGCCGCGGCAACTACAGCCTCGGCGTGCGCGAGCAGTTGATCTTCCCCGAGATCGACTACGACAAGATCGACCGCATACGCGGCATGCAGATCAGTTTCGTCACCACCGCGAAAACCGACGACGAAGGCAGGCGCCTCCTCGAAATGCTTGGGATGCCCTTCGCCAGGACTCAGGAGGGATAGATGGCGCGACTAGCTTTGATGCTCAAGGCCAAGAAAGTTCCGAAGTACAGCTCACGCAAGAAAAACAGGTGCCTGGTATGTGGCCGCTCGCGGGCCTACATTCGCCAGTTCGCCATGTGTCGAATCTGTTTCCGGGAGCGCGCGTTGCTTGGACAGCTTCCCGGCATCAAGAAGTCGAGTTGGTAGAAGCTGGGGTACCGGAGGACCATCAATGAACGTAACTGACCCCATCGCCGACATGCTTACGCGCATCCGCAACGCCGTAAGCGCGCGCCACGACAACGTCTCGATTCCCGCCTCTAAGCTGAAGCTGGCAATCGCCGACGTTCTCAAGAGCGAAGGCTTTATCGAAGGCTACGAGGTAGCCGACGACGGTCCGCGGAGTCATCTCAAGGTCAAGCTGCGCTATACCGGCCGACGCGAGCCCATGCTCAGCGGCCTTCAGAGGGTCAGCAAGCCCGGATTGCGCGTCTACGTCCAGAAGGGCGAGATCCCGAGGGTCTACGGGGGCCTTGGCGTCGCTATCCTCTCGACGCCCCAGGGCGTGATGACCGGACAGGACGCGTGGCGCAAACGAATCGGAGGAGAGGTGCTCTGCTACATCTGGTAGCCAGGGCCTGAAATCAAGATGTCGAGGATAGGCAAGCAACCAATCGAGTTGCCGAAGGGCGTGGAGGTCACGCTCGAGGGTTCGCACGTCCGCATGAAAGGGCCCAAGGGCCAGCTCGAGCGTGACCTGTCGAAGGAGATGGACATCAAACTTCAGGACGGCACCCTCAGCGTTAATCGCCCAAGCGACAAGCCCGAACATCGTGCCATGCACGGCCTCACGCGCGCGCTGCTCGCCAATATGGCAATTGGCGTCTCTGAGGGCTTCAGCAAGACGCTCGAGATCCAGGGCGTGGGCTACCGCGCCGCCAAACAGGGCAACAACCTCAGCCTCCAGGTGGGCTTCTCGCGGCCGATCGACGTCGTTCCCCCCAAGGGGATCGAGTTCGAGGTCGAGAACCCGACCACGGTTCACATCCACGGCATCGACAAGGAGCTGGTCGGCCAGGTGGCCGCCGACGTCCGCAAGGTGCGGCCGCCCGAGCCCTACAAGGGCAAGGGCATCCGCTATCGCGGCGAATACGTGAGAAGGAAGGCAGGTAAGGGCGCCCGCTAGTCGGGAGAGTGAGATGAAAGCAAGCAATACCGCGCGCGCCGCGCGACGCCGGCGACATGTACGAGTTCGGAAGACGCTCGACGGGACCGTCGAACGGCCCCGCCTCGCTGTCTTCCGCAGCCTGACCCACATCTACGCCCAGGTCATCGACGACTCGCAGGGCGCCACGCTAGCAGCGGCTTCTGACCTCGAGAAAGAGGTCAAGGCCAAGGGCAATAAGACCGCCTCAGCGGCCGCCGTCGGCGAGCTTATCGGCAAGCGGGCGGTCGAGAAGGGCGTTAAGCAGGTCGTCTTCGACCGCGGAGGCTTTCAATATCATGGCAGGGTCAAAGCGCTCGCCGAGGGCGCGCGCAAGGCCGGGCTGAAGTTTTAGGCAGGCAGATGGCAGCAGTTACTCCAGTTAAGGACAGAATCGATCCGGGCGGCCTCGAGCTCACTGAGAAGGTCGTCTACATCAACCGCGTGGCCAAGGTCGTCAGCGGCGGCCGCCGCTTCAGCTTCACCGCTGTCGTCGTCGTCGGTGATGGCAAGGGCCACGTCGGCGCCGGGGTTGGTCGAGCTCGCGAGGTCCCTGAGGCAATTCGCAAGGGCGTCACGATCGCCAAGCGCAACCTCATTCGCGTGCCCATGCGCGGCTCCACAATCACTCACGAGTACTTCTCCGTGTTCGGCGCCGCCAAGGTTCTGATGAAGCCCGCCTCTCCCGGTACCGGCGTCATCGCCGGCGGCGGTGTACGTGCCGTAGTGGAGCTGGCCGGTATTCGCGACATCCTGACCAAATCACTTGGCTCAAACAACCCGGTCAACGTCGTCAAAGCAACCCTCTACGGCCTGGCTGCTCTCCGCGACCCGGACGAGGCCCTTGCGCTGCGCGGCGTCGGGCGACGCGTCAACGGACGCTCGGCCCCTCGCGATGAGTCGAGCGCGGAGGCAGACGGTGGTGAGCCGCAGGCCGAAGCTGCTCAGGACGAAGTCCCTCCCGAAATGGCGGCCCAGCCTGACAGCGTGGAACCAGCCTCAGATGTCAAGGAGGCTGAGTGATGGCGGGCCTGGCGATCACCCTCAAGAAGAGCCTGATCGGCTATCCGGAGGACCAGCGCCAGACGGTGCGCGCTTTGGGCCTCCGCCGGCTCGGCCACACGGTCAGCCAACCAGACAATCCCTCGATCCGCGGGATGCTCAACAAAGTCAGCCATCTCGTGACCGTGGACGAGCAGAGGTAAGAAGTGAGGCCACACGAACTCAAGGCGCCACGCGGCGCCCGCCACAAGCGAAAGCGTCTCGGACGCGGCAACGCCAGCGGCACCGGCACTTACTCCGGTAAGGGCCTCAAGGGCCAAAAGGCTCGATCGGGCAACGACATTCGCCCCGGTTTCGAGGGCGGTCAGCTACCGCTGATCCTCCGCCTCGGCCGCAAACGTGGATTCACCAACCGCTTTCGCAAGGAGTACGCAGTCGTCAATCTGGCGACTCTCGAGCGCCTCGACCTCGGTACCGATGTTACGGTCGAAGCCCTGCGTGAGCGCGGCGTCGTCAAGCGCAGTCTACCTATCAAAGTCCTTGGCAACGGCGAGTTGACCCGGAAACTTAACGTAACCGCCCATCGGGTTTCGGCCTCAGCTCGTAGCAAGATCGAAAAGGCTGGCGGATCGGTCAGCCTCCTGGAGAAGGATGACAACCAGAGCAGCAGCAGCACCGAGAGCGCAGACTAGGGCAAGCCAGAACCGCCTCCTGGCGGCGCTGGTCGATGCCTTCCAGCAGCCGGACATCCGGCGCAAGCTTCTCTTTACGTTCGGGATGCTTGTCGTCTTCCGCTTCATCGCCCACGTCCCCCTCCCCGGCGTCGACCGTGAGGTCCTCGACGCCGCCTTCGAAGGCGATGCCGTGCTGGGCTTCCTTGATGTCTTCAGCGGCGGGGCGCTGAGGAACCTGAGCGTCGCCAGCCTGGGCGTTTATCCCTACGTGACCGCGTCGATCATCATGCAGCTTCTGATCCCGATGGTGCCGCGTCTGCGTGCGCTCTCACAGGAGGGTCAATACGGCCGCCAGCGCATCCAGATCTACACCCACTGGCTGTGCGTGCCGGTGTCCTTCATCCAGGGCTACGGCCAGATACTGCTCCTCAACAGCGGCA
Organism: Dehalococcoidia bacterium; assembly: GCA_035711945.1. Classification (GTDB taxonomy): domain Bacteria; phylum Chloroflexota; class Dehalococcoidia; order WHTO01; family WHTO01; genus DASTBR01. Next base: position 20,480 of record DASTBR010000074.1, on the reverse strand, counting down.
CCGGCCGCGAGGTCATCAGCATCGGCTTCAGTGGAGAGGAATTGTTACCGACCCTCACCATCCTCTTCTCGATGACCGCCGGCACGATGTTCCTCGTCTGGATCGGTGAGTTGATCACCGAGAACGGCGTGGGCAACGGCATATCGATCATCATCTTCGGCGGCATCGTCGCCGGTTTGCCGGGCTTCATCGGCCAGGGCGTCGTCTCCGACGTCGGCTTTGGCGGGCTCTTCCTCCTCGCCGTCGTTTCAATCGCCCTTGTCGCGCTGATAGTGCTCTTCCAGGAAGCCCAGCGCCGTATTCCCGTTCAGTACGCCAGGAGCATGTTCCGCGGTGGCCGAATGTACCGGCAGACCGGGGCGACTCACATCCCGCTCCGCGTCAACTCAGCCGGCATGATCCCGCTCATCTTCGCCTTCTCGATCATGATCTTCCCCAGCGCTGCCGCCGGCGCCATAGCCTCTGGTGAGAGCGGTTTCTTCCAGGACTTTGCAGACTTCATCGCCGATATCACGAACCCTGAACGAGGCCTCTATTGGCTGTTGACGTTCATCCTTGTCGTCATCTTCACGTTCTTCTACACGATGGTGATCTTCCAGCAGCAGAACCTGGCCGATAACCTCCAGCGGCAGGGTGGCTTCATCCCCGGCATCCGTCCTGGAAGACCCACGCACGAGTACATCATCCGCGTCCTCACGCGCATAACGTGGGCTGGCGCGTTCTTCCTCGGATTTGTCGCCGTTGTGCCTTACTTCGCCAGCCTCTTTGTCGACGTCAACAACTCCCTGCGCATCAGCGCCACGGGCATGCTGATCGTCGTCGCCGTCGTGCTCGACACGATGAAGCAGCTGGAGTCGCAGTTGCTGATGCGCAACTACGAAGGCTTCATCCGCTAAGCGATGCCCCAAATGCGGCTCCTGCTTCTCCTCGCCTTGCGCGCGCCCGCGTCGCCGCTTGCCCTCCTCCGGGCATGAACCTCGTCCTTCTTGGCTCCCCCGGCGCCGGCAAAGGCACACAAGCACAGCGCGTAGCCGCTACCAAAGGCTGGGTGCACATAGCCACCGGCGACCTTTTTCGCGCCAATGTCAAAGCAGGCACGGAGCTCGGCAAGACCGCTCAACAGTACATGAGCCGCGGCGCCCTCGTGCCGGACGAGATCACGGTTCAGATGCTGCTCACACGGCTGGCTGAGCCCGACACTGCGAAGGGCGTCATCTTTGACGGCTTTCCTCGCAACCTCGCCCAGGCCCGGGCGCTCGACACCGCCCTCGAGAGTTCGGACAGCCGCGTCGATAGAGTCGTCCTCATCGAAGTGTCCGACGATGAGTCTGTCGCACGGCTCAGCAATCGTTGGATGTGCCGCGACTGTGGCAACATCACCGGCCTTCCACCCGGTTCGCAACCCGGCCGCTGTCAGCGCTGTGGTGGGGAGCTCTATCAGCGCGACGACGACCGTCCAGAAGTCGTCCGCGCTCGCCTCGAATCGATGAAACCCCCGGCCGATATGGTTGACTATTACAGAAAGCAGGGGAAGTTCACGACGATCAACGGCGAAGGATCGCTCGAGGATGTAACCCGTGAGCTTCTGAACGCACTGGAGATTGGTAGTGGCGATCGAAATAAAGTCTGATTCCGAAGTCGCTATCATGCGCGAGGCCGGTAGAATTCTTGCCGATGTTCTCGACATCGTCATGGCTGCCGTCCAGCCCGGCGTTCGAGAGACAGACATCGACGATCTCGTCCGCGCCGAATTTACCGCCAGGGACGTAGTTCCAACCTTCCTCGGCTATAACGGTTATCCGGCGACCGTCTGCATCTCCGTCAACGACAAGATCGTCCACGGCATTCCCAGCCGGCGCGCATTTCGCGATGGGGACGTCGTCTCCATCGATCTGGGTTGCACTCATCGCGGCTTCGTCGCCGACAGCGCCCGCACTGTCGCCCTCGGCCACGTCCCGCAGGAAGTCAGCGAGCTAGTCGCAGCCACGAAGCAGGCGCTTGACGTCGGCATCGAGCAGGTTGCGCCCGGCAATCGACTGGGTGACGTCGGCGCCGCCATCCAACAGGTCGCCGAGGTTCGCGGCTATGGCCTCGTCCGCGAATATGTCGGCCATGGTGTTGGCCGCGAGATGCACGAGGAGCCCCAGGTGCCCAACTATGGGGAGCCGGGCCGCGGCATCAAGCTGCGCAAGGGCATGGTTCTCGCCCTTGAGCCCATGTTCAACCTCGGTACCTGGCGCACCACTCGTGATCCCGACGACTGGACCGTCCGCACCGCTGACGGCAGCCTCTCGGCCCACTTCGAGCACACCGTCGCCGTCGGCGAGTACGGGCCCATCCTGTTGACCACGAACAAGCCCACGGAAGTCGACGATCGAGAGCTCACGCTCTCAGCGCTGGACTAACACCGTGGCGATTCGCAATTTCCGCCGAATCTTGCCATAATAGACTCGTTATCCTTGTCGCAAGGCCGGTTCAGGTTGTGCTCGGATCAGGGGAGGTTACTGGCGCTGGTCGCGCCGCATGGCAAAGAAAGAAGCAATTGAAGTAGAAGGTACCGTCAAGGAGCCTCTGCCCAACGCAATGTTCAAGGTGGAGCTGCCTAACGGACACGAGGTACTGGCTCACATCTCGGGCAAGATCCGCCTCAACTACATCAAAGTACTCCCCGGAGACCGCGTTCTCGTTGAGCTTTCACCCTACGACCTGACGCGCGGACGGATAACTTACCGGTTCAGGTAGGGCCGGCAGCCCCTCGGGTGCATCGCTCCCGTCGCTGCCTTCTGGAAACCAATGAAAGTAAGCGCATCAGCCAAGCCACGCTGTGAGAAGTGCCAGGTCATCCGCCGGCGCGGGGTCGTTCGCGTCATCTGTTCGAACCCGAAGCACAAGCAGCGGCAGGGTTAGGGGAACCGAGGAACTATGGCGCGTATTTCCGGCGTAGACATCCCCCGCGAAAAGAGAGTCGACATCTCCCTTCGCTACATCTACGGGATCGGCCCAACCTCAGCCAACAAGATCGTCCAAGCCGCCAACGTTAACCCCGCTACCCGCGTGCGTGACCTGACCGACGACGAGGTCGCCCGTATCCGCGACCTCATCGACCGCAATTACAACGTCGAAGGCGACCTGCGCCGCGAGCTGCGCCAGAACATTCAGCGACTAATCGAGATCAATTGCTACCGCGGCATCAGGCATCGCCGCGGTCTACCGGTACACGGTCAGCGCACGCGCACCAACGCCCGCACCCGCAAGGGTCCGGCCAAGACCGTCGCTGGCAAGCGGCGCACCGCAGCTAAGAAGTAGGAGTTTGAGGGGCTAGATGGCTGAACCTAAGAGAAAGACACGTGGCCGCAGGCGCGAGCGCAAGGTCGTGCCGGCCGGCCGCGCCTACATCCAGTCAACGTTTAACAACACCCTGATTACTCTCACTGACCCTAGCGGCGCCGTTCTCGCCTGGGGCAGCGCCGGCCAGGCCGGCTTCAAGGGCTCTCGCAAGAGCACACCCTACGCCGCCCAGCTGGCCGCCGAACAGGCCGCGCGCCGCGCCATGGAGCACGGGCTTCGCCAGATCGAGGTCATGGTCCGCGGTCCCGGCAGTGGACGCGAGGCAGCGATTCGCTCGCTTCAGGCTGCTGGCCTCAACGTCGTCAGTATTCGCGACGTGACCCCAATCCCACACAACGGTTGTCGCGCTCCCAAGCGCCGGCGCGTCTAGGAGGGTAGAGCAGAAAAATGGCGCGATACAGAGGAGCCGTCTGCCGGATCTGCCGGCGACACGGCATGAAGCTCTTCCTCAAGGGCGACAAGTGCATAACCAACTGCACGATCGAAAAGCCGGGCCGCAACAACCCGCCCGGCCAGAAGCTCGCCCGCAGGCGTAAGGTCTCCGACCGCGGCCTGCAGTGGAAAGAGAAGAACAAGGCGCGCTCGGTCTACGGCATCCTCGAACGCCAGTTCAAGAGCTACTACGAGGATGCGGTCGCCCGCCCGGGCATCACCGGCGAGAACCTTGTCCGCACGCTCGAGATGCGTCTCGACAACGTCGTCATGCGCATGGGGTTTGCCGACTCTCGCAACCAGGGCCGCCAGTTCGTGCGCCACGGCCTGATCTCGGTCAACGGGCGGAAAGTCAACATTCCGTCCTACCAGGTGAAGGTTGGCGACGAAGTCGGCTGGACCAACCGTGGGCGCGCCAGCGAAGCGTTCACCATTCAGGAGGGCGGTATCGGAAGCGCCTCTAAGCCCTCCTGGGTTTCTGTCAACGAAGGGGCCATGACGGGCAACGTCTCGGCCGAGCCCACGCTCGTTGACGCTGAGGTGCAATTCGACCCGGCAGTTATTGTCGAGTACTACTCACGCTAAAGGTCGCCAGAGCGGCCTTTCTTCCCCAGGGAGGGGGATTTCCTTGACGGACCTTCAGAGACCAACCATCGAAGTAGTGGAAAGTTCAGACACCTACGCCCGCGTCGTCGCCGAACCGCTCGAAAGCGGATTTGGCGTCACGCTCGGTAACGCTTTGCGCCGCATGCTGCTCAGCTCGCTGCCCGGCGCAGCTATCACGAGCGTTCGCATCGACCAGGCTCAGCACGAATTCTCAACAATCGAGCACGTCAAAGAGGACACGATTCAGTTCCTCCTCAACGTGAAGGAGATCCGGCTTCGCGCCCTCTCCGACCGCCCGGCTAAGATGTACCTCGACTACAGCGGCGAGGGCGAGATAACCGCCGCCGACATCGAGGTTCCCGCCGACTACGACGTCATCAACAACGACCAGCACCTTGCCACGCTTGACTCAGCCAAGGGCCGCTTGACCGTTGAGTTCAATGTCGAGCGCGGACGCGGCTACCAGCCTGCCGGCAGCACCGATGGCATGCCCATCGGTGTAATCCCGGTAGACGCGGTTTTCACGCCGGTCCGCAAGGTCAACTACCAGGTCGGCAAGACCCGTGTCGGCCAGATCACCGACTACGACCGTCTGACCCTGGAAATCTGGACTGACGGCACAATGACGGGTATCGAGGCTCTCAGCCAGAGCGCTGACATCCTCATGAACCAGTTCGCCCTCTTTAGCCAGCTGGGTCGTCCCCAGCTGCCCTCGATGGACAGGGGACTTGGCTCCGGCTCGATCCTCCCGCCCGATCAGTACAACATGCCCATTGAGAACCTGGACCTGTCCGTCCGTGCTTACAACTCGCTCAAGCGCACCGGCATCATGACCGTCGGCGCGCTGCTCGAGCGCAGCGAGGACGAGCTGCTGGGCATCCGCAACTTTGGCAAGAAGTCCTACGACGAGGTCAAGGACAAGCTTCTCTCCATGGGCCTGATCAAGCCCGAGAACCTCGGTGACTTCGCCTTCGGCGGCGGCGCTGAAAGCTTCGGCGACTCCGACGAGACGCCCAGCCTCGACGAGGACATCGTCGAATCCGCCACTTTCACCCCGGACGACGAAGAAGAATCCGACGCTGGCGAGGGCCTGGCAGCACAATTGCCCCCTGAGCTCAGGCGCAAGCTTCGCCGCCTCGCCGAAACCGGGCCAGAAGAGCCGGCCTGATGCGCCACCGCCTCGGCCACCGCAAGCTAAACCGGCCGACCGACCACCGGCTTCTTATGCTGCGCAACCAGGTCACCGACCTGCTTCGCCATGGCCGCATCAAGACGACCGAGGCGCGAGCCAAGGAAGTACGTGGCCTGGCCGAAAAGATGATCACCCTGGGCAAGGACGGCAGCGTCTCCGCACGGCGCCGCGCCCTCGCTTTCGTGCTCGACCCTGACGTCGTCGGCAAAGTCTTTACCGACATCGCTCCTCGCTACTCCGACCGCAGTGGTGGTTACACGAGGCTGACCAAGCTGGGTCTACGTAAGGGCGACGGCGCCTCCCTCGCGCAGGTCGAGCTGGTCTGACGAGACCCGGTCCGGTGTCATACTCTCGCCTCGCCATCCGCCTTGAGTACGACGGTTCAGCCTACGCCGGCTCCCAGTATCAGCCCGACAAGCCCACCATCCAGGGCGAGCTTGAGAAAGCCCTCGCGCGCCTGACCGGCCACGAGACCAGGGCCGACTTCGCCGGGCGCACCGACGCCGGCGTCCACGCCGTCGGCCAGGTCGCCGCCTTCACCACGGATCGCTCTGACAGCTCCGATGGCTGGCTGGGCGCCCTCAACGGGTTGCTGCCCGCCGACATCGCTGTTACCGCCGTCGCCGAGGCGCGAGACGACTTCGATCCCCGGCGCGACGCAACCCGCCGATGGTACCGCTACACCATCCTCGCCCGCCGCTCCCGCGACGCACTTGCCCGCGGGCGAGCCTGGCACGTGTCTCAGCCGCTCTGCCTCGAGGCCATGCAGGAAGCTGCTTCGCGACTGGTCGGCCGCCACGATTTCGCCGCCTTCTGTGGAGCCTTGGAGCCCGGCCGCACAACCACCCGGACTATCTTTGGCAGCTGCCTGTCTCGCCGCGGCGAGAAGGTCCGCTTCGACGTCGTCGGCGATGCCTTCCTTCCTCAGCAGGTACGCAGGATGACCGGCGCGCTCGTCCGCGTTGGACAGGGCAAGATGTCCGTAGACGAGCTCACCGCTACCCTTGAACAGGCCGAGCACGGCTCAAGTCGCCACCTGGCGCCGCCCGAGGGGCTTTGCCTCATGAGGGTCGATTACGAAGGATTCAACTTTGGTGATAACGATGAAGACCTATAGCCCGCGTGCGGCTGAGATTACTCGCCGCTGGCACGTCGTCGACGCCGCCGGCCGGCCTCTTGGCCGCGTCGCATCGGAGATAGCCTCTCTGCTTCGCGGCAAGCACAAGCCCACGTTTGTAGAGCACCTGGACGTCGGCGACTTTGTCGTCGTTGTCAACGCTGAGCAGGTAATACTCACGGGCCGCAAGGACGAGCAGAAGACCTACTACCGTCACTCCGGCTACCACGGCGGCATCAAGGAGACGAGCTACCAGCGCATGCTCCAGAACGCACCCGAGCGCATCATCGAAAAGGCGGTCTGGGGCATGATCCCCAAGACAAGGCTCGGTCGCACCCAGATCCGTCATCTCAAGGTCTATCGTGGTCCCGACCATCCACACGAAGCGCAGGTACGCGGCAGTCTCAACGCCGCCGGCCGGGCCGCAGGCTCATCCACGGAGGCGTCAGGTTGAATCAGCAGAACTACTACTACGGCACGGGCCGCCGCAAGAGCGCGATCGCCCGCGTCCGCCTCTATCCCGGGGCCGGGGCGTTCGTCATCAATGGCAAGCCGATGGAAGAGATCTTCCCTCGCGGACTACACCGTGCTCGGGTCGAGCAGCCCCTGGCCGTGACCAACAACCAGGGCAAGTTCACCGTCCAGGCTCGCGTCACCGGCGGCGGTGAAAGCGGCTGGGCAGACGCGGTTACTCACGGCATAGCGCGGGCCCTCGCAGCCGCCGACGACAGCTACAAGAAGGCCCTGCGTAAGGAAGGCCTCCTCACGCGCGACCCGCGCGAGAAGGAACGCAAGAAGCCCGGCCTCAAGCGGGCTCGTAAGGCGCCTCAGTACACCAAGCGCTAGCGGCCAACCCCCGTCCGAAAGCAGGTATGCAAGAGGCCCGTCCCTGGCCGGCGGGCCTCTTGCATGGGGCTCTTCTTTACAACTTGGTAAGGGTTCGGTTACAAACGGGGTTTTGGCCCCTTTTGCCAGTGACAAACCGGCCAAAACAACGTTGTATTGGATGGTCCTCGGGGAGACGGTTTCCGTCTCCCTGGTCGACGTTTGTTGTCGGGTAGTGTGCCAGACGCTTCGGGGCTCTTGGCGCCGGGTACCTTACACGATCCTGGAAACCGTCGGCCGGCAGGTTAACCGTCAACCCGAGGGCCGGCTCAATTTTCTTGGGCTCTCACTGAATAAGACGAGTGACAGACCGGAAACTTGCGCCGGTTTTACCAAGAAGCAAATATTCAGGCGCTCAGCCCCCGGCGCTCCGCCCGGACTATGGTTATTGAGGCTGACCACAGGCTGGAGAGTGACTCCTTCCTCGTCGCTCAGGCAGCGAATGGTGACGAGAGCGCCTACAAAGCGCTCTACGAGCGTCACCACCAGCACCTTCTCGCTGTCCTAACGGCTTCTATGCCCGCGCCCATCGCCGAGGAGGCGGCCCAGGAGGCCTGGGCACGCGCTTACGAGCGCATTAACTCCCTGGACAGGCCGCAGGCCTTCTTCGCCTGGCTAAGCACCATCGCCCGCAACTACGCGCGCGATCATCACCGTGCCACCGGCTCCGAGAACCTGAGCCTCGGCGATGACCACGACTGGATTCCAGAGCCCGCTCCGGGCCCCGACACAGTCGTCGAACAGGATGAGGATCGCCGCTTGGCAGCCCGCGCCCTGCAGCGCCTGCCCGACAAACAGCGGGCCGCGCTCCTCCTCCGCAACCTTCAGGGCCGAAGCTACGTCAGCATCGCTGGCCGGCTCGGCCTCTCGGTTTCCGCCACAGAGACCCTGCTTCACAGGGCGCGCTCCAACTTCCAACGCGAATACAGCTCGCTCCAGTCGGGCTCAGACACGCCCGCGCTCGCCTGCTACAAAATGCGCTCCTCCTTGCGGGCCCTATCCAGTGGCGCGCTCAGCGACCTGCGCCGCATGCGCGTCATAGCCCACCTCGAAAGCTGCGAAGGCTGCCGCTCCACACAGGAAGAGATGCGCCGCACGCGCCGCATCGCCGGCTTCATCCCCTTCTTCCTGCCCGTCGCCTGGGTACGCGACAAGCTTCTCCATCTCGGCCGCGGAGCCGCCGACACCGCGGGCAAGCTCGCCCCGGGCGGTGGCGCCGGCGCCGGCGCTGGAGCTGCACCTGCCGCGATCGTTGGCACGATGGCTGTGGCGACGCTTTCGACTGCCGCCATCCTCAGCGGCATCGCATTCGACGTCGGCGTCCCCTTCATGGGCTCCGGCAGTAGCACGGACGCCGACCATGAGCTGGTCAGCGACGCCGCCTCTCCCCTCGTCTTTGATCCGGGCATCGGTCTGCCACCGTCAGGGCCTGGCAACTTCGGACAGCCACCCGCTGGAACAAATGGCATACCGCCCCTTGGCATACCACCTGTCGCTGGACAATTCGGCTTCCTGGACGATGACCTGCTGCCTACCAGCGACCCGCCCCCAGGTCCGCCTGAAGCGCCCGGTCAGCAGGTAGCGGCTGCACCTGACTGCATCACCGACCCAACGCTCTGTCAGTCCGATTGCCAGGCCGACCCGCTGGCTTGCCAGCCACCAGGATCCCCGCCCTGCGTGGACCAGGACCCCAACACCGAGGGCTGCCAGGAAGAGCCGCCCTGCGAGGACCAGGACCCGAACACCGAGGGCTGCCAGCAGGAGCTACCCTGCGAGGACCAGGACCCGAATACCGAGGGCTGCCAAAAGGAGCCGCCCTGCGAGGACCAGGACCCCAACACCGAGGGCTGCCAGCCAGACGACCCGTGTGACCTAAACCCGGACGCTCGTGAGTGTCAGCCGCCTGACCCCTGCGTCGTGAATCCGCAGGCCGAGGAGTGTCAGCCACCCTGCGAGGACCAGGACCCGAATACCGAGGGCTGTCAAAAGGAGCCACCGTGCCGGGACCAGGACCCGAACACCGAGGGCTGCCAGGAGGAGCCACCGTGCCAGGATCAGGACCCGAACACCGAGGGCTGCCAGCAGGAGCCGCCCTGCGAGGATCAGGACCCCAACACCGAGGGCTGTCAGGGAGACAGTGGTGACGGCGGGGAGGGTGATGACGACTGCCCGGGTAACAGCAGCAATGATCACAACTGCGGCGCCGACTGCGACAAGCCCGGTCAGGGTGATGGCAACGGTTACGGCCACTGCAAGGACAACGGCGAAACGGGTGGCAACAGCGCCAACGCCGCCGACATCGCCAACGATGGCAAGAAGGAAGACGACCCGGGTCAGGACGCTTAACTTCCCAGCGCTAGCATTAATCGGTGACCAGCGGTGACCACTGGCGCCCGGCGGCCACCACCAGTTCCTCACTCAAGCCTCTCATCGCTCTGCTTGGTGGCGCTGCAGTCCTCTTCCTCGCAGCCTTGGCCCTCGGCTTCACTTCCGACTCGGCCGAAGCCCCCCCGCTCCAGCAGAACTATCCCTTCGTCATCGGTCTGCAGCAGGGCTGGTGCTCTACGCCTTTCCTCGAACCTGTCTGGGGCGATCGCGTCGACGACGCGGCCTCCGTCTGCGACTGCGAGAGTGGCGGGGTACCAACCGTTGTCAGCGACGGAGTCCCATACTACGGGCTGTTCCAGATCGATCCCGCTGTCCACGGCCTCGACCCGGATGCACTGCTCGATCCGGTCTACAACAGCTGGATCGCGGCTGCCCTCCAGGGGCGGGATGGCTGGGAGCCCTGGCCCGTCTGTGCCGAGAACCTGATCCCGGCTTGACTACGGCTCCTCAGCGTAGATCTCCGTAACGAACGACCCATCGTAGGCAGCCGCCGGATCTATCTCCTCCGTCAGACCCTCGTGCTCCAGCAATAGCTCATACAGCGCCAACCAGCGCTCGTCGTCGAACAGACCGATGCCCTCGGTGCCGGCTCCCACCCGGGCAGCTTCCAGCTCCGTGTCGAACATGAACGCCATTAGCTCCGGGTCCTCTTCCGGCGCATAGATTTCGACGATCGCCAGGGCCTCGTCGCGGTTCTCAGCGGCCCACGAGATCCCTCGTAGCGTCGCGCGTAGGAACGCCTCAACAGCCTCGGGGTCCTCCGCCGCGTAGTCCTCGCTCGTCACATACGTCAGTCCCAGCGTCGGAATGTCATAGTCCGCCGCCTCGAAGATCGTTATCGGCGTGTTGAGGCGCTGTTCGATCGTGAACGGCTCATTCGACAAAAACAACGGATAGACGTCCACCTGGCCCTCTACGAACACCCGCGGATCGAATCCGATGTTCACCAGCTCAATGTCATCCTCGGACAGCCCGTTCGCCTCGAGAATTGCGAACAGGTCGGGTGGCGCAGCAGCGCCCTTGAACCCGACGATCTTCCCCGCCCAATCCGCGGGCGAATCCATGCCCGAGTCCTCCTTCACTGCGTAGCCCTGCTGGCCTGTCTGTCCGATCTGCGCGACCGCTAGCAGCGGCAGACCCGGGTCCGAGCGCCGTTGCATAACCACTGCGGCGTCTGCCGTCGTGAACTCGATTTCGCCCGCGACAAGAAGCCGCACGGCCTCCCCTTGGCCGCCGGTGTCGTGCTCAATCGTCACTTCCAGGCCTTCGTCAGCGAAGAACCCCTGCTCCTGCGCCACGTACACACCCACGAACGGCAGGTTCGCCTGAGGCTTGAACCCTGCCACAAACGCAATCTCAGTCGGTTCGACACTGGCCTCAGGGCTCGCCGGCGTCTCGCTCTCTACCTCACCGTCTGTGGCGTCATCGTCATCACCACACGCGCTGACTACCGCTATGGCCGCCAGGATCGCGAGCACACGCAGGACCCAGGTGGAGAAACGGGACATAAGCATCCTTCTTGCCGACTAACTGCTCGGGTTTACCAACGTCGGCTGCGCTCGACGCGGTCGATCACTGGTTGGACGAGTGCCAGCTCAAGACGCTGCGCTCGATCAACGAGAGCGCCAAGTTCAGCACTATGCCGATTATTGCAAGCACCACTACTGCCGCAAACACCGTCGGCAGGTCGAGATTCGCGTTCGAGATCTGGATTACCCGCCCGAGCCCCTCCGCCGAGCCGAACCACTCGGCCACAACCGCCCCAATGATGCTCAACGGCAGCGCCACCCGCAGCCCTGCTATCAGATATGGCAGGGACGAAGGCAGCCGCAGCTTGTTGAAGATCTGAGTGGCAGAAGCGTCGATCGAGCGCATGAAGTCGAGCGCGGCCGGCTCAACCGACCGAAAGCCGACGATTCCGTTAACCAGCATCGGGAACCACGCGATCAACGCCGCCACCGCGATCTTCGGCTCCACACCGAAGCCCCACCACACCGTAAACAGCGGCGCAATCGCTACCACTGGTGTCACTTTGATCGCAATCGCGATCGGAAAAACGCTCTTCTCGATCAGCCTCGAGTGCGCCATTGCCACCGCCAGGATCAATGCAGCCCCGCCGCCGATCGCCAGTCCGGCCAGCGCGTTCTTCAGCGTGTACCAGGCGTGCTCGATGTAAAACTCGGGCCTGTCGAACAACTCCTCGGCCACAGCATCGGGCGCCGGCAGAAAGTATTCCGGCGTGTTGTCGATCTCGACATAAGCCCACCAGGCCGCAACCACGATCACCAGGGCAGCCAGCGGCGGCAGCGCCTCAGCCGCCAACCCGCGCAGCACTTGTCCCGGATTGACCCGTCGTCCCCTGGCTTCCCGGGCGAGCTGTTCATCCGGCAATGAGATGCGCTCACCTGTTGTCTGCGTGGTCAAGCAGCCACCCGCAGGGCTCCTCGCAACTCATCGAGGTACGCGAGAAACTCCGCCGAGTCTTCCACCGCCTGGTCCCGCGGCCGTGGCAGGTCGATTTCGGCGGTCGCCACCACTCGTCCCGGCCTCGGCGACAGTACCACAACGCGGTCGGAGAGCAGAATCGCCTCGCGCACGCTGTGCGTGACGAACAATACAGTCTTCTGGTCGCCCGCCCAGATCCGCTGTAGCTCGAGCCGCATCGCTTCCCGTGTGATCTCGTCCAGCGCGCCGAACGGCTCGTCCATTAGCAGCAGCGGGGGGTTAAACGACAGCGCCCGTGCAATAGCAACCCGCTGCTGCATCCCGCCCGATAACTGACGCGGCGGATAGTTCTCGAAATCCGCTAGGCCTACCAACTCAAGAAGCGCCCCCGTTTTCGCGCCATCGGCGGGTTCGGCCGGGAATGGGTGAACGGGGCCGGTAGGTTCGGAAGCGTTGCGTCTGCCGACCTCGAGCGGCAGCTCAACGTTTTGCCGCACGCTGCGCCAGGGCAGCAGCGCCGGCTCCTGGAACACGTACCCAACCTTCATCTGCCGCTGAGCTCGCCGCGGCTCCTCGCCGTCGATCAGGACGCGCCCAGCGGAGGGCTCCACCAGCCCACCGATGATTCGCAGCAAAGTCGACTTACCGCAGCCGCTAGGCCCGACGATCGAAACAAACTCGCCCGCTCCGGCGTCCAGCGAGACGTCATTCAAGACGTGTAAAGACCCGTCTTCACGCGCAAAGCTGTGCGAGACGTTCTCCAGCGAGACACTACAGGCAGTCATAACCGGTTCTCGTAGTCTAAAGAGCTTCGTTCAGCCGACGCTCGCCCCTACCCGCTTGTAGTTGCGCGGCTAAGCCGCGCGGAGCTTCGAACATCCTTCTGGTCCGAAAACGATGGCACTTATTTCGCTGGTGGTCGGACTGACGGGTTCTACCGAAACAGGTCCTTATCCGCCTCCCGGATCAGCTCAGCCGCCCTGCCCTCCCGAGCCTCGAACCGATAACCCCGCACTATCGCCGCCGGAACGTTCTCCACCTTCCCCATCACCAGCTCCGCAGCCCCGGCAATCTCATCAGCGGAGGCGATCAACGTCACCCTCAGCTCCCGTCCCTGGGTATCGGGCGTACCGATGTAGTCCACCAGCGGGCTCATCCCGGCCACCCCTATCGCAACGTTCGTCTGCCCCACCCGCCACGGCCGTCCGAACGTGTCCGTGATGATCACCGCCACGTTCGCAGCCCCAAGCTCCAGCAGGCGCTCTCGCAGCCGCTCAGCCGAGGCATCAGGATCCTCAGGCAGCAGACACACGACCGACTCGCCCACTACGTTGCTTGCGTCGATTCCCGCGTTGGCGCAGATCAGCCCGTGATGCGTCTCCGCGATGATGATCCCGCGCTCCATCCGCACGATCCGCCGGCTCTCCCGCAGCACGAGTTCGACAAGTCGCGGATCCTTCTCCCAGCGCGCGGCGAAATTCAGCGCCAGCGGCGACGGATCGACCGAAGCGAGGTCGACGAGCCGTCCTTCCGCCTTCGAGACAACCCGCTGAGTGACCACGACGATGTCGCCGTCTTCAAAGGTCTCCGCCGCTTCATGGATCAGCCTGCCCAGGTCGTCGCCTGGTCGAATCTCAGGCAAGCCCGCGATAGGAATAATGGAAACCGTCATCATCGAATGGGTCAGGCCGGCGCCGGCTGCGGCAGCCCGAGGATCTTCACCTCGCTGTGCGCCTTGTATCGCCGGTTGATGTTCACCAGCAGACAGGTGATGTGCTCAACGTACTGAGTGTTCGCCAGCCGGCCTGCGTCCACGGCCCGCAGTCCAGCGCATGACTCGACCAGCCGCGCTACCTGCTCCCGCGTCTCGATGTCATCAGCGGTAACCAGCACGTCGGCATCCAGCGCGTGGCCAACGTCGTTCAGGTTGCTGGCGCTGAGCGTCTGAAACGCGCCCGCCACCCTCGCCTCGGGTAGCATCGCCTGCGCCTGCTCCGCCGCCGACCCCTCGGGTACGGGGATCGCGCTTGCCCCGACGCCCTTCTCGAACTTCATCGGCACCACAGTGCTTACGAAAAGCTTGCCTGCGATTGCTTCGCGTAGGCCCGGCAGGCTCTGCGCTTGAGCCTCGTAGGGCAACGTGTTGATCACAACGTCGGCAGTTTTCGCCGCCTGCTCGTTGAGGGCGCCCTCCACCGCAAGGCCTTCAGCCTTCGCGCGTACGGCTGCAGCCGCCTCCTCAGCACGCTCTTCGGAGCGCGAGCCGATCGTCACATCGTGCCCCGCCAGCGCCAACCGCAGTGCCAGTCCCGTGCCCTCAGGCCCCGTGCCTCCCAGTATCGCTAGCAGCTCGACTCCTTCTCAGCTTGGCTGGGCGCTTGATGCCGGCTGCGGTTCCAGCCCGAAGCGAGCATAGAGTGCGATCGCTGCGAGCGCGAAGGCGAGCAGGAAGATGGCGAAACGCACGTCGATCACCGAAGAAATCAGTCCGGCCACGAATATCGGAATCAACGACAGGACCCCAGCCGCCCAGGCCTGTGTTGCAAATATGCGCCCGCGGCCCTCTACCGGCGCGCGTTCGAGCAGAGTCGCCTTGGCTGCAATTCCGACCATGCCTGCCCCCACGCCGGCAGGCAGTGCCAGGAGCATAGTGACCACCACCGCGATGCTGATGTTGAAGAAGTCCGCCATCTCCTCGATCGGCACGAAGCCGTTTTCCATGATGATCTCCTCGACGCCGGCGCTGAAAGCGAAGCCGGCGATGGAAACGACAAAGAGGACAAACCCGATCGTCGAGGCGAGTGGGTTGCCATAGAGACGGCCGATGATCGGCGCCAGCCACAGGCCCAGGAACAGGCCCAGCGCTGCCGGGGAGAAGATATAGATCAGGTTCTCGGCCGAAGTGTTCACCACCTCCTCCGTGTACTGCGGCACAAGCACCACGAGGATCGCCGTTGCGGTGCTCAGCAGCGTGTACTGCACCATGGCTTCGAAGGCGACGGCATCCGAACGTAGCATCCTCCAGCCGGCGGATAGCGCCTCGAAGAGTTTTATCTGCGAGCGCTCGCGCTGAAGCTCTTCCACCTTCGCCTTGGGGTCGGTCATGCGCGGGATCGTGAAAACGATGTAGGCAGCGGCCCCGTAGAGAACCGCTGTCGTCGCGTAGACAGGTTCGGGCCCGAAAAGCTTGAGCATCACCGGTGCAAAGATCACCATGCCGATCAACTGCGCGAACAAATTGGCAACGTCGATCAAAGCCGCGCCCGAGCTATAGCTGTGGCGCGGCAGCAACGCCGGCAGGGCGGATGAGGCCGCCGGGGAGGAGAACTGCTGGACGGTCCAGAGCAGAACGACGGTTAGGAGGATCATCGCGACGTTCGTCGGCCAGTACAGCAGGAGGAAGACGACGATCGCTCGGGTCACGTTGGCGGTAAAGAGGATCAGCTTGTTCGGCAGCTGGTCAACGACGATCCCCGCCACGAGGCCAAAGAGGATGATCGGCAGCAGAGAGCACAGCACGAACAGGCTTGTAAATACACCCGAGCTTGTCTCGTCGATAACGACGATCAGAAGCGTATACGACAACGCATTCTGACCGGTGTTCGCCGTCAGCGCTGACAGCGCAAAGCGATAGAAGCGAAACTGCTGCAGAAGGGGCAGTTCCTGCACCGCCTCCGAGGGCGCACCGAGCGCATCCTGGTAGGTGTCGGCGTACGAACGTTGGTGTGGACTGAGTGCCATATCGTGGAGGGGCCGCCTCCACCTCAGTCTAAGGCGACTACTTCTCCACTCCGGGCTGGAAGCCCCGCCAGGAATTCCACCATCAGCCGGTTGACCTCTTCCGGACGCTCCTGCTGCACCCAGTGGCTTGCTCCATGCAAATACTCAATGCGCAGATTGGGGACCCACTGCTCGGTTCCCTTGGTCGTTTCGACCCCCAGCGCCACATCGTTCGTCCCCCAGATCAGCAGCGTTGGCGCAGTGATCACCGGCCACCCGCCCTCGAATCCACTGTCTCCGCGGAATCGGCCGCGGAACGCCGCGCGGTAGTAGCCAAGCGCCGCCGTCAGCGCCCCCGGCGTCGCGATCGCGTCCTTGTACGCCTGGATCTCGTCCGGTGGTATCGACGCTGCGTCCGCCCGCTGCGCAAACATCCGCTCGATCAGCCGGTAGTCACCCGCTCGGATCGTCCACTCCGGCACGGCCGGAAGCTGGAAGAACAGCATGTACCAGCTGCGCAGCATCTGCCGCGGCTTGCGTAGCTCGCGCTCGAACGGTCCGAAATGCGGCGCATTGGCGACGATTAGCGCCTCCACCATCTCCGGGTGATAGCTGGCGAACGCCCACGTCAGCCCGCCACCCCAGTCGTGCCCGCACACCACCGCCGACTCCTCACCCAGGGCCCGGATGAACCCGGCAATGTCCTCGACCAGGTTCGGCACGTCATAGCCGTCCGCCGGCTTGTCGCTCAGGTTGTAGCCACGCAGGTCCGGTGCCGCCACCCTGTACCCGGCTTCCGACAGCGCCTCGATCTGGCTGCGCCACGAGTACCAGAACTCCGGAAACCCATGTAGCAGGATTACCAGCCGGCCGTCAGGCGGACCCGCCTCCACGTAGTGCAGCCGGATACCGTTCGTCTCGGCGAACTTATGAGGCCAGCGGTCAAGATCAGCCATGCCACAAACCTAGCGGCGGCGGCTCCTACGAGCCTCACACCTTGAGGAACTTGGCCACGCTGAAGCGCACGATCGGCCTGTTCGGCGTGTTTCGGGCCACTTCCTTGAACCCCGCTCGCTTGAACATCGTCAGCGGTCCCGTGAAGGCGTCGCCGTCCGGGAGACGGTCGTCCCTTCGGTCCAGCGGATAAGCCTCGACGATCTCCGCCCCGTTCTCTGCCGCATAGCTCACCGCCGCTCCAAGCAGCGACTCGGCAACCTTCTTGTTTCGCTCTGTCGGCACCACGTAAAAGCAAACGATCGACCATACAGGTTTATCGTCCACGCGCTTCAGCACCCTTGAACGCTCCAGGCTGCCGTACCGCTCACGCGGCGACACGGAACACCACCCCACCGCCTTACCGTCGAGGTAGGCCAGCAAGCCCGGTATCTCGTTCCGGCGCACGATCGACTGCATGGCTCGCCTGTTCCCCGCTCCCGCTTGCTCGCCCCATTCCTTCCGCGGCCTCCTGAACCACATGCACCAGCACTCGCGGACTGTACCTCTGTCGGCGAACAGATCCACCAGGTCTCGCCAGCGCTCGCTCGTCAACGGGCGTATCTCAGTGCCCATTTCCACCTACCTCCCTCATCGCTGTGTCGTCCTACTGCGCTCCCTGAACGCACGCGCCTTGGCGCGGTTGCCGCAATCGCTCATGCTGCACCACGTGCCCGAACGATTCCGCGAGCTGTCATAGAACGCCCACTGACAGTCGCTCGCCCGGCAAATCTTCATGCGCTGCCAGCTCCCGTCTGCCATCGCGTCATAGACGATGCCGAGGATCTGACCGATCGCTCGCTGACCGGACCGCCCGTCACGGGCCTGCAGACTCGCCTGGTCGTCGCGAAATCGCAGCTCCATGGCCACCTGCGAGGACAGCAGGTCGAGAGTCTTCAGTGCTTCACCATTGGCGGTCCGGTCATGATTCGCCCTGAGCAGCGCCCTCAGCGCCTGTCGCAGGTCGATCAACGACCGCGCCTCGCCTGCCGCAAGCTCCTCCTTGGTGGACATCAACCCCTGGGCTCGCAACCAATCTCGGAGGTTGGCCGAGTCGTCCAGGAAGCTACTCGTCCTCACAAAGTCCAGCACCAACGACAGGGCGCCCGGCGCGCTCTGCCGCGCCGTCCGCGGATCCTCCGCGTGTTCGTCAGTTAGTTGTGCGTATTGAATTGCCTTCGTAACCATCATTCGTCATTGACAGGTTAGCACAAACCGGCGTAACCTGTACACAGGTTACTCAAGGAGTCAGCCATGAATCCAGCAATCTGGGATGTCGAAAGGGCGAAAAGGGACGAACAGATACGCCGGGCTGACCACATGCGTTTTCTTGCCAGCAGTCAGACTGATACCACCCGGCCAGCGTGGATCTTGGCCTTGCGTCAAAGGGTAGGTGCGGCGCTCGTCAGCGCCGGCTATGCCCTCGCCGGCACGTCACCCCGCGATTTCAGGCAGGCTCGAGATGTTGGCGCAGGAATGAGGCCACTTTCGCGCTAGCCTCGTTTAGCCCCCTGCCCCAGAAATGATCGACGCCCTGAAAGACCTCTAGCGTCAGGTTCGACTGCTCCTCGGCTGATGCCCGCAGCGTCTCTGCTCCCATGAATTGATCCTGGTCCCCAATAACCACGAACAGCGGCACACCAGTCTCGACAAGCGGGTTCGCCGGCGACACACAGGCGATAGCGGCAACGCCGCTGGCCCGGTTGGCGATCAGCGCCCCGAACGAATACCCACAGGCCGCCACGTTGGAGGTCCCCTCGCGCTCGCGTAGCCAGCGCAGGGCCGCCTCGAGGTCATGAACCTCGCCGGCCCCAGCGTCGTACGAGCCACCACTCGCGCCCGTTCCTCGAAAGTTGAACCGCAGCGCCGCCAGCCCGGCCGTTGTCAACTGCTCGCAAAGGGCCGTAACGACGTAGTTGTCCATGTCTCCGCCGTACTGCGGGTGTGGATGGCACACCGCGACCCCGGAACTTGCCTCCGACTCCGGCAGGTGAAGGACTGCCTCGAGCCGCACCTCGCCCGATCCCGCCGGTTCGAGGAACAGCCGCTCCTGCAGCGCTGGCATCAGCTGGATCGGCGGCGCGCCTCCGCCAGCTCTCGTGCTTGCGCCACCCACGCCTCAAAGTCGGCCCCCGGCGGCGCGCTGCTCAATACCTGCATCACCTGTTCGCCGCTCAAGTCTGCCAGCTTCTCATAGGTGTTAATGCCCGCCGCCTTCAGCTGCTGCTCAGAGCTGGGGCCGATCCCGCGGATCGACGTCAGGTCGTCGTTCGCGCCCCCTTCGAAGTCGACGTCCGGCGCGTAGCGGCCGGGCGCCACTGGCGGGTCGCCGGTTTCGTCGACCGTCGGCCGCACACCGGTGTATTGGCGATAGAGTTCGCCGATCCTCTCGCGATTGGTCGTAATCAACCGCACGACTGCGGCGATGATCGCCGCCACGACGGCGAGTCTCAGAAGTCCTCTCATGGCAGCCATCATTATACGGTCGCCTCCAGCAGCTTCAGGCCCGCCGCGAACCTTCCGGTCGGCTCCCCTGCACGCGCCGAGAAGTACTTCTCGGAGTTGCAGCGCGTGCAAACGTCCATGTCCTCGATCTGCTCATCATCCAGTCCGCTGGCGCGAAGTCGCCGCCGTGTCATCGCCTTCAGGTCCAGCATCGATCGATCGCCGTTGCCCTCGCTGTACTCGTCGCTCAGAGGATCTAGCGCCGAGATGACCTCCGGCCCCACCTCGTAGCAGCAGCGGCCAATGCCCGGCCCCATCCCCACCAGCGTTCTCGACAGTTCAGCGCCCTCGCCAGCAAGCACCCCTGCCGCATTCTCCACGACGCCCGCGGCCAGGCCGCGCCAGCCCGCGTGCACCACCGCGCCCACGTGAAGTTCCGGATCATACAGGAGCAGCGGCAGACAGTCCGCGGCCACGATCATCGCTGCCGTCCCGGGCTTTGTCAGCAGGATCCCGTCACCCTCCGTGACGCCCAGCTCTATCTCTTCCGCGCGATTTACCTGGCCGCCGTGAACCTGCCTTCCGATCAGCAGCTCGTCGTGATCCAGTTCAAGGGCTGCCGCCACGCGTTCCCGGTTTTCCCGCACATCCTCCCGCCGGTCTGCCGTCAGGTAGGCGAGGTTCAGTGAATCGAACGGCGGCTTGCTCACGCCTCCGGCCCGCGTCGTCACAAACGCCACGACGGGCAGACCCCGGTAGATGGTAAATGGCTCCTGGAGGACCTGCTGCGAAGCTGTCAAGGCAGCTCTCGGACAGAAAAAAGGAGGCCTCGGGCTCCGCAACCGAGGCCTCCAGCTGAGGCGTTTCGAGAGCAGTCTTGCGACCGCTCGAACCACCCCGCCGCGACTA
>DASTBR010000073.1:0-14828 GCA_035711945.1 Dehalococcoidia bacterium | reverse complement strand
TTCAGCCTCAAGGACAACGACGCGCAACTGCGCTGCGCACTCTTCGCCGGCCGCAACCGCGGCTATGACTTCGAGCAGGGCGAGCAGGTCCTTTGCCAGGGCTATCTCGAGTTCTACCCGCCGCGCGGCGAGCTAACCTTCTCAGTCGCTTTTGTTCAGCCGGCGGGCGTTGGGCGTCTCGGCGCAGAGTTCGAGCGCCTCAAGGCACAGCTCGAGGAGGAGGGCCTCTTCGACGTCGCGCGCAAGCGCCCGCTGCCGGCATTCCCGAAGCGCATTGCCGTCATAACCTCGCCGGATGGCGCGGCCTGGCAGGACATCCAGCGCGTCTTCGCCCGGCGCTGGCCGCTTGTCGAGGTCACTCTTCTGCCAACCGCTGTGCAGGGCCCGGCGGCGGTGACCGGCGTCACCGAGGCGCTGGAGAGTCTCCAAACCGAAACCGGCTTCGATCTCGCGATCCTCGCCCGCGGCGGTGGTTCCATCGAGGACCTCTGGACGTTCAACGAGGAGATGGTCGCGCGCGCCGTGTTCCGCAGTCCGATCCCGGTCGTCACCGGCATCGGGCATGAGACAGACACCACGATCGCGGACTACGTTGCCGACCTGCGCGGCTCGACACCATCGGTAGCCGCCGAGCTCTCAGTCCCCGACCAGCAGGAAGTACGCGCCTACCTCGACGGGCTGGCCCGCAGCGCCGAAGCCGCTCACCTTCGGCGGCAGCGCTCGCTAGCGGAAGAAGCCGGCCGCCAGGCCGCTCGTCTGAACCGAGCTCTGCCAAGCACAGAGGCGATCGGGCTTCACCTTGCGCGACTCGTTCGTGGCGTTGATCTGTGTGTGACGCGGATACTCGCTGACACCCGCGCGCGCAGCGAGTCGCTGGAGCGCCGCTGCCGGGCCTTGAGCCCGCAGGCCACCCTGGAGCGTGGCTACGCAGTAGTCCAGGCCGACGGGCGGGCTGTCAGGTCACCAAAAGGGGTCAGCAGCGGCCAGCCGCTGGCGATCCGCCTGGCCGAGGGCGACCTCGACGCAATTGCTGGCAAAGGCACGATCCTCCGCCGCCGTCGCACCAATCGCCGCGTTTCCTCGGTCAACCAGGCAGTCCTGCCGCTTGAGGTCAATGACTAACGACGAGCAGCGCCCTTTTGAAGAAGAACTCCGCGAGCTGGAACAGCTTGTGAACAAGCTGGAAGAGGGCGGCCTGAGCCTGGACGAGTCCATCGACCTCTACGAAAAGGGCGTCAAGCTTGCGGCCATCTGCCAGAACCGGCTCGACAAGGCCCAGCTTCGAATTAACGAACTGCGCGAGACTTACGTTCGGGAGACTCCCGCGACCTACGAAGTAGACGGCGAGGACGAAGCCTGATGCCACTGGTCCGCGTCGACATGCACTGCCACACCAGCTACAGTCGCGATTCGGTCATCGAGCCCGAGGTCATGTCGCAGCGCTACGTGCGTTCGGGCCTGCATGCAGTCTGCGTTACCGACCACGACACGATCGACGGCGCGCTGCACATGCAGCGGATCGCGCCCTTCAAGGTGGTTGTCGGCGAGGAGATCTCCACCCACGAGGGCGAGTTAATCGGACTCTTCCTGAGTCGCGCAGTGCAACCCGGTCTCTCGGCGGCCGAGACCATCGAGGCGATACATGAGCAGGGCGGCTTGGCTGTCGTGCCTCATCCCTTCGACCGTCTCAGGCGCTTCCGGCTCGATGAAGCGGTCCTTGAAAGCGTTGCCGCGCAGGTCGACATCATCGAGACCTTCAACTCACGCACTCTGTTGATGTCCGACAACGAGCGTACAGCCTCGTGGGCGAAGTCAAAGGGCATCGTCATGGGTGGCGGAAGCGACGCTCATACTCCGGGCGAGATCGGCACAGCTTATGTGGAGATGCCTCCATTCGCTGGACCGACCGAATTCCTCGCCGCCCTCCGCCAGGGCATCGTCGTCGGGCGGCGGTCCAATCCATTCCTGCGCATGCAGACGACGTTCACTCGGTTCCGGAAGCAGCCTCGAAGCCGGGGTCGCAGCGCGGAAGCCACCGCTTGACCTCCTTACAGCTCGGCTGGTTCACCACCGGCCGGGGCGCCGGATCGTTCGCCCTGCTGAGGGCGACGCAGGAAGCAATCGAACGCGGCGACATCAACGGACGAATCGCCGTCCTCTTCTGCAATCGGGAGTACGGTGAAGCTGAACCGACCGACCGACTGCTGGACTATGCAGCGGCGCAGGACATTCCCGTTGTAACGCTGTCTTCAGTCGCCTTTCGCAAGAGGGAGGGAGGCGAGCGCTCACGGCCAGGTGAACCATTGCCTGCCTGGCGCGCCGCTTACGACCAGGCCGTCGCAGTGGCGCTCGACGATCACCCATTCGAACTCGGTATGCTGGCTGGCTACATGCTGATTACGACTCCGAGCTTCTGCCGACACTTTCCACTGCTCAACCTTCATCCGGCGGCGCCTGGCGGGCCCAAGGGAACGTGGCAGGAGGTCATCTGGAAGCTGATTGAAGACGGCGCGACGGAGAGCGGGGTCAGTATCCACGTGGTAACACCGGAGCTGGATGAAGGACCAATCGTCTCGTTCTGTCGGTACGGTCTGGAGATGCCCGAGTGGGACATTCTTAACGCTAATGAGGTGTCCGAGCTTCGCGTCACCTACGGCGAGGAACTCCCGCTGTTCAAAGCTTTGCGTCAGCGGGGCTTCGAGCGTGAACAGCCTCTCGTCCTCGCTACCCTGAGGGCGGCCGGCGAAGGCGCCTTTAGCGTGGAACTTGGGCGTGCATTCGACAGTGAGGGCGAAGAGCTCAGGCCCCTAGACTTAACCGAAGCTGTAGAACACTTTCTACATTCAGCCACTTCGAGGAGGTGACCAGTGGACAGCGCATCCCGGCTTCCTGTCGTTCGCCAGCCGCGCTACGTCACGGCGACTACGCCCATGCAGGCGCTGGCGGTGACCGCGAAACGAGGCGCATTGCTGATGGCCGCGGGCGCCATCGCCCGAATCGTCGCCAAGCAGATCGCTAGCCATATGCTCCGCAACACCCAGCAGCTTTCTACTCGAAAGTCGGCTGCGGTAGTCCCGATGATTGAACAGTCTCCGGAACTGGTAGAAGAGGTCGTGTACTTCCGCAGGCGGCTCTACAGGCGCGATTAGCGGACTTCGGCGAAGGCCTCGCCCAGGATCCTCCAAACCACCTCGGGACGCGCCGACGCGATCTTTGACATGCTCGCCGTACCGCGATAGCTCCAGGCTGCGAGGCTGTCGGCGCCGAGCTCTGCGGCAACGCGGGCGCCCATCCTCAGTTCGTCCTCCCGGCCGTCAGGCACAGAAAAGGCCTGTAACCACAGCTGCGCCTTCAGGCCACGAGTCCTGGCCACACTGATGGCGCGCTCAGCGAAGGCCCGCATGAATGGTTCCGGCTCGACGTCAAAGAGAAACCAGTAGGGATCGGTGCCAAAGGTGTCGAGGCCAGGGATTGCGGCCGCCCTGCTCCAGTCATCGATTCCGAAATGGAGTAGTGGCCCGAGCACCTGCTCGAGCCTCTCATCCTCGATACGCTTCCGTAGCCTCTCCCTCATTGCCTCGACCACCTGCGGGAATCCGTGATTACCGAAGGCCGAAGGCAACAAGCAGAGGGCGTTTCGCATTCCCGCCCGACCCGCCTCGGCGGCCATCTCAGTCAGGAAGTCGACAAGTATGTGCTCGCGGAAGACCACGGCTTCCGGCCCGAAAACGGTTGGTGGTTCAAGCCCACTCTGAGCCTTGAAAACGTCGCGGCAGTGTTCGCAGTGGCAGGACCAGGCGCCCGAATAGTCACCCGACCACGCTGTCGAATGGAGATGCGGCTCATCCCAGAACGCAACGGTAGCTCCCGCCTCGGCTACCGCGGCGATCCACGTTTTGACGAAGTCGCGAGTTGCCGGATGGCTTGGGCAGGCCACCGGCACACGCCGTGAATCCGACAGCTGCTGCCAGGCTTCATGATGCTCGGCCACGAACCGGCTCAGCGTCTCGCCCGAGAAGATGCCGGCAACGCCCCACGGGTCGGCCCATGTTTCGAGACCGGCTTCCCTCGTTGCGCGGAAAACCTGCGCCATGGTCCCCCGGTTCCAGAGCAGGTCCGTTTCGGTGAAGCAGTGCACAACATAGGTACAGTTGTGCGCGACCATGTCGGCCAGGTCCGCTTCGACGTGCCGCAGGTCGCGACCCGAGAAGTAGCTAACGCCGGTTTCCAAATACAAGCTCCTGCGGCGCGACGGTTTCTGGTCGTCTTGACCGCGCTTCCCCCGCTAAAGACGCTTTAGTCGTGAGCTTCATCCTCGCCCTCGATCAAGGCACGTCAAGTTCTCGCTCAATCATCTTCGATGACGAGGCACAGCAGGTCGCCTCGGCCTCCGAGGAATTCGAGCAGATCTTTCCGCAGCCCGGCTGGGTTGAGCATGACCCAGAGGCTATTTGGCACTCTCAGTTGCAGACCGCCCACCAAGCGATGCGGGTCGCTCGCCTAACCGCCGCAGACCTTGCCGCGATCGGCATTACGAACCAACGAGAGACCACGATGATCTGGGAGCGCGCAACAGGGCGGCCTGTATACAACGCAATTGTCTGGCAGGACCGGAGGACAGCAGCGTTCTGTGAAGATTTGAGGGCCGCCGGCAATGAGCCTGCTATTCGCGAGCGCACGGGACTGGTGCTCGATCCCTACTTTTCGGCGACCAAGATCCGCTGGATTCTCGATCAGGTGCCGGACGCCGGGAATCGGGCCGCCAAAGGCGAGCTCGCGTTCGGCACAGTCGACAGCTGGCTCATCTGGCAGCTCACCCGAGGACGGGTGCACGTTACTGACCGCACTAACGCCTCCCGCACCATGCTGTTTAATCTCGAGACGAACGACTGGGACAAGGACCTGCTCGACATCGTCGAGATCCCACGGGCAATACTTCCCGAGGTCGCTGCATCTGCAAGTAATTTCGGCCATACCGACGAACGCGTCCTCGGGGCGGCAGTGCCTGTGTCTGGAGTCGCGGGGGATCAGCAAGCGGCGCTCTTTGGCCAAGCCTGTTTCGCGGCAGGCGAAGCAAAAAACACGTATGGCACGGGCAGTTTTTCGCTGATGCACACAGGTGACGCTAGACCTCGCAGTACTGCGCTGCTGGCAACAGCTGCCGCGAGCCCCGACGGCGGTCGTGCCTTTGCGCTCGAGGGCAGCATTTTCGTGACTGGTAGTGCTGTTCAGTGGTTGCGGGACGGCCTCGGCATCATCAAGTCCGCATCTGACATTGAGGCTCTCGCTGGATCCGTACCGGACAGCGGCGGGGTCGTGGTGGTTCCAGCTTTCACGGGCCTCGGCGCACCCCATTGGGATCCCCAAGCTCGAGGAACCATCCTTGGCCTCACGCGGGGGACGAGCGCGGCGCATATCGCGCGTGCAACCCTAGAGGCCATTGCGCTTCAGGTTTGTGAGGTAATCGATTCAATGGAGGTCGACTCAGGAGTTGTGCTGACCGAGCTCAGAGTCGATGGAGGAGCAGCAGCGAACGACCTCTTGATGCAGATCCAGGCTGACATGCTTGGCAAGCCCGTGGTGCGTCCGGTTGCACTCGAAGCAACTGCTCGCGGCGCCGCGTACCTCGCTGGACTCACTGCGGGGGTGTGGAACGGCGCCGATGAACTGCGCTCGAAGTGGTCGGTCGACCGGCGCTTCGAGCCTCAGATGAGCGAGCGGACCCGCCGCGGGATGATAGCGATGTGGCGACGTGCCGTCGAGCGAGCCCGTAACTGGGCCATTGGCGAATGAGAACCCCACTGAAAAACGTTCTTCGAGACCACTACGAGGTCGCAGTCATCGGGGGCGGCATCAATGGCGCCGGCATCGCCGAAGCCCTGGCCGCCGCCGGTTACAACGTACTGCTGGTTGAGCGCCATGACTTCGGGTCCGGCACCACCTCCAGGTCGACACGTCTTGTTCACGGCGGGCTGCGCTACCTGGAGCACGGCGAATTCGGACTTGTCTACGAGTCTCTTCGTGAGCGGGCTGCCCTTCTGAAGCTCTTTCCGCACCTCGTCAAGTCTATCGATCTGCTGTTGCCGCTCTATGAGGGAGGACCATACCCTCGTTGGAAGGCTCGGGCTGGGCTGGCCCTCTACGATTTGTTGGCCCTGGGACGAGGGCTTGCCCGACACAGGTCACTTAGCTCGCAGAGATCACTGGCTCGCGAGCCGGCCCTGGAAGCAGCCGGGCTACAGGGGGCTCTCCTCTTTTCGGATGGCCAGGTGGATATGGCAGAACGGCTCGCCGTCGAGTGCGCTCTATCTGCCGGGCGCCGCGGCGCCGACGTCGTCAACCATGCCGAGGTTGTGAAGTTGGCCCAAGTCAACAACGGCGTTCTTCGTCTCTCGATTCAAGACGCCATTACTGAGGATGCCCTGGAGGTCGGGGCGGACGTGGTGATAAACGCAACAGGGCCGTGGGCGGACAGCCTATTGCGTCGGGCGGGCGTGGAGCGGGAGCCTCTCATCGGCGGAACCCGGGGAAGCCATATAGTGGTTTCCGCAGAGCGCCTCGAGGTCAGCAACGCGATCTATGCACCAGCCAAGTCCGATGGGCGTCCCTTCTTTGTACTGCCCTGGCTCGATATGTTTCTCATCGGAACCACAGATGTGCGGCAAACCGGCGATCCCGATGAAGCTCGTGCCACAGCTGCGGAGACTGACTACCTGCTCTCGGAGGTCAATGCTCTGCTGAAGAGCGATATCAGTGAGGCGGACATCGTTTACACATACTCGGGAGTGCGGCCGCTCCCCTACGAACCGCAGGAAATGGAAGGCGCTATCACGCGGCGGCACTTCCTCGTAGACCATGGAGCCGATGGCCTGCCCGGGGTGTATTCCCTGGTTGGAGGAAAGCTCACGACCTACAGAAGCGTTGGTCAGAAGGCTGTGAGGCTGATTCAGCGGCGTATTGGGGAGCGTTGGCCAGCAAATGTCGAGAGCCCTACCAACGGTGATGGTGCCACGCCGAACTCGTTCCGACGTCAGTGGGGAGCACGCGCGGCCGAGGTACATGGCCGATACTGCGACAGACCTGAGCTCCTGGAGCGCCTTTGCGAGCACGCGCCGGAACCAAGGGCGACCGTCGTAGAGGCGGTGCGGGAGGAGCTGGCTACCAGCCTCGCCGATGTGCTTCTCCGGCGCACAAGTATCGGCTGGCGAATCTGCGGGGGCGATCATGTCGCGGACGAGGCCGCGTCGCTGATGGGCCGGGAGTTGGGCTGGAACGCCTCCCGCTGTCACCGCGAGGTAGAAGGATTTCGCCATGAGGTCGAGCGAGTCCGTCCTGGTGTCCCAGTCCGGTATTCAGCCGCTGCTACGTCCCCATAGAATTCAGCAGAACAAGGAGGGCCTGTGTCCGGCGCACTCGAAGGCGTGACAGTACTTGACTTCACCATGTTCCAGCAGGGTGCGGAGGGCACGCGGATGCTGGCGGACATGGGCGCAGACGTGCTCAAGGTCGAGCCAAACCTGCTCGGCGACCTCGGCCGCTATATGACGATTCTCGGCGATGATCGGTTCAGTCCATACTTCTTTGCTCATAACAGGGGTAAGCGGGCGATCGCGCTCAATTTGAAGACCGAAGAGGGTCGCAAGATCATCCTCGAGCTCGCAGCCGCCGTGGACGTAGTTACCCACAACTTCCGGCCGGGCGTGATGGAGAAGCTCCGGCTCACTTACGACGACATCCGGGCCGTCAACCCGGAAGTCGTTTATGCATTCGCGACGGCCTGGGGCACGCGCGGAGACCGCTCCCACGAGCCGGGCTTTGACATCGCTGGGCAGGCAATGGGTGGTCTCGTCAGCGTTACCGGGGACGGCGAGTATCCGGTGCCGGCCGGCGCCGCCATCGCCGACTACACGGGCGCCATGCACCTGGCGCTGGGCGTGGTCACTGCCCTATTTGTCCGTGAGCGAACAGGCAAAGGCCAGTGTCTCGATGTATCACTTCTGGGGTCAACCATCGCGATGCAGGGCTGGGAGATGACCTATCACCTGGTTACCGGGACGAACGGCCAGAGAGCAGGCAAAGGTCACAGACTTGTGCCGACTGTCTGGCGGGTGTTCAAGACGAGCGATAGCTACCTGGTGATCTGCGGCGTCGGTGACAATCGTTGGCTGGGATTACTCCGGGCCACCGGCATGGAGCACCTGGCCGACGATCCTCGCTTCGCCGATCACTTCGCCCGGTCAGCCAACCTCGATGAGTTGCATGAAATTCTCCAGGGCGCGTTTCTCACGCGGACCAACCAGGAGTGGATGGAGCGTCTGAAGGTGGAGGACCTGATCTACGCCCCAGTCATGACCTATGCGGACATTGCCACAGACCCTCAAGCACGGCTTAACGACTATGTGATAACGGTTGACCACCCGACTCGAGGGCAGCTCGACGTGACCGGCCTCCCGATCAACTTCTCCCAAACTCCGGTGCACGCGGGCAACGCGGCGCCAGAGCTCGGCCAGCACACCGAAGAAGTGCTTCTCGACCTGGGCTATAGCTGGGACACGATCGCTTCTCTGAAGGAGAAGCAGGTCATCTAGCTAGTTGACTCCAAGCTGCTCGCGGATGAGCTGGCAGATCTCGAAGGTCGGTCCTTCGCCTTGCAGTGAGTTCTGCATCTTGTTGATGGTCACGGCAACAGCGAGTCCAACCTCCGGGTCGGCGAAGGCGGTCGAGCCACCAGCGCCACTGTGACCAAACGCTGTTCGTCGCGGTCCACTGACGGCGGGCATACCCGCCCAGTCGCCGCCCATCATGAAACCCACACCCTTCGGAATGGGCATGCCGAGAAGGACGCGGTCGGGCATGTTTGTCAAGACCCTCTGCATCTCCGGAATGCGCTTCGGGCTGACGAGGCGCACGCCGTCGATCTCGCCACCATTGGCCAGGGCACCATACATCCGCGCCAGAGCGCGTGCTGTGAAGTGTCCGTTAGCTGCTGGCAGGCAAGCTTTGCGAACAGCCATGTCGTTGAATGTGAAGTCGTTCTCACGAGGCATTGCCTTGAAGAAGTCGTGATCCTCGGCAACGGGCAAGCCCTCGCTGAGCTCGTTCGCCTGAAGGGAAGCAAGCCGGTCGTCGAGACCCTCAGGGATCCCGACAAACATTTCGTCGCCAACTCCGAGCGGCTCGGCGATTTCCTCACGAATGACGTCTTTGATGTGACGCCCGCTGGCACCCTGGACGATGCCACCGACGATCCAGCCGTAGGTCAGGGCGTGGTAGCCGGTCGCCGTGCCGGGCTCCCAGGCAGGTGTGCCTTCGGCAATGTACTTCAGAGCGCCGTCCCAATCGGAAATGAAGGCGAGCGTGAGCGGGCTCGGTACAGCATGAAGTCCTGCCTGGTGGCTCATCGCCTGCCCGACTGTGATCTTCTCCTTGCCGTTGGCGGCAAACTCCGGCCAGTACTGGGCGACCGGCGCGTCGTAGTCGATCAGTCCTCGGTCGGCCAGGATGTGAAGGGCGGTCGCGGCAACTCCCTTGGTTGTGGAAAACGAGTTAAAGAGGGAGTCCGCCATCACCGGACGCGGGTCGTCCGGCCCCATTTGACCAGCCCATGTGTCGACGATCGGTTCGCCCTGCCGATAGGCGCAGACCTGGACACCCAATTGTTGTCCTTCCTCGATCTGTCTCTCAAGGAGGTGAAAGATCGCCTGGCTGACAGGAGTTTGCGTGGTGGTTTCGAGCATCATTTCCTCCGATTGAACAACTCGGAGTATACCCAGAGTGCTGGGGGAGGGACGTACGGATCAGGCAGCAAGGCTGCGCTGGCGGTACTGTAGGGCTTCAGCGAGGTGTCGAGACTCTATCCCTTCCGAAGAGTCCAGGTCGGCTACTGTTCGCGCCAGCTTGAGCACTCGGTGGAATGACCTGGCCGAAAAGGCGAGTTGATCCATGGCCAGGCGCAACAGGGAACGCGATGCTTCATCCAGTCTCGCCTGGCAGAACTCCCGAACCTCAACCGGTGTCATCTCGGAGTTGCAGGAAAGTCGAGACTCGCTGAAACGGAACGACTGGCGCTCGCGGGCGCCCTCGACTCGCTGACGAATGTCTTCAGACCCTTCGCCATATGCGTCCGAGGATAGTTTTTCGAAGTCGATTCTCGGTACATCGACGAAGATATCGATCCGGTCCAGTAGCGGACCGGAGATCCGCTTTTGATAGCGAGCGACTGCGCCGTCGGAGCAACTGCAGGGTCTGCCGCTGTCGCCGAAGTATCCGCATGGGCATGGGTTCATGGCCGAGACCATCATGAAGTTGGCCGGAAAGGTGAGGGTTCCCTGCGCACGCGAGATCGTCACGACGCGATCTTCCAGTGGCTGTCGCAACACTTCGAGAACCGCGTGTCCGAACTCCGGAAGCTCGTCGAGAAACAAGACGCCGCGGTGGCTTAGCGTGATTTCACCAGGCCTCGGAATCCGCCCGCCGCCGACGAGGCCGGCGTGTGAAATAGTGTGGTGCGGCGCACGAAAGGGTCGCTGCAGAAGAAGTGGAGTCTGGGAGGGCAGAAGGCCAGCGATGCTGTAGATCTTCGTTACCTCCAACGATTCGTCCGGGGACATCGTTGGAAGGATCGAGGGCATCGCGCGGGCAAGTAGAGTCTTCCCTGCTCCCGGTGGCCCGACCAGCAGTACGTTGTGGCCGCCTGCTGCCGCCACCTCAAGTGCCCGCTTGACATGCTCCTGGCCGCGGATGTGTGAGAAATTCATCGCCTCGGTGGCGACTGTTGAGCTGACTTGCGGCAAGCCCAGATGCGGCGGGATAGGCTCCTGACCGGCGAAGTGGGCCATCAACCCGGCGAGCGATGCAACCGGAATCACCTCGATACCCTCAACCAACGCCGCCTCCGCGGCGTCCTCCTCGGGCACAAAAACGCGGAGTATCCCATGTTGTCGAGCAAGCGCAACCATCGGCAGGATGCCGTGTGTATGCCGAACTCGCCCGTCGAGGGACAGCTCCCCGATGAACACCGATCCATTGGTGTCGGCAACCATCTGTCCGGAGGCAATCAGCAAACCGACTGCCATGGGCAGGTCGTAACTCGGGCCCTCTTTGCGCAGGTCGGCTGGGGCGAGGTTAATCGTTACTTTTCTGTTTGGCGGGTAGAACGCGCCCGAGTTCTTGATGGCTGACCGGACGCGCTCTCGCGCCTCCTGCACAGCCGTATCGCCCAGGCCAACGACAGTCAGAGCTACCTGGCCCTTCTGGACATCAACCTCGACTTCAATCAGTTGGCCCTCGAGTCCCACGAGAGCACAGGAATTAATTCGCGCTAGTGGCAACCGTTCCTCCTGGCAAAGTGGTGGAAATGATATCAGGGAAACGTTTGTTCGTAAAGGGTCCAATGAGCGGGTGGACGCCGCGCAACGAAGAGGAATAGAATCACGTAGCTCGTTATGTTATGAGCAGAGGGGGCCGCTTGTGGACCAGGTAATTCAGAGATTCCTTGACTATCTGGTGCTGGAGAACGGCGTCTCCGAGAACACGCGACAGGCTTATCAGAACGATCTGAACCAGTTCCAACGCTCGCTGCAGGCGGATTCGACCGGTGAGCCCCGTGCCTGGAACACCGTCACACCAGCAGACGTACGAAATTTCGAGGCTGATCTCCAGGCGCGAAAGTACGCGGCATCGAGCGTAGCGAGGAAGATCGCAGCGATCCGTTCCTTCTACAAGTTCCTCGTAGGCGACGGCCTGGTTTCCTCTGATCCCACTGAGAACCTCGCCTCACCGAAGATCGGCAAGAGCCTGCCCAAGGCTCTGACCAAGAGCGAGGTAGATGCTCTTCTGGAGCAGCCGGCTCGGCGGACAACGTACGAGGCCGTGCGGGACAAGGCCATGCTTGAGCTGCTCTACAGCACTGGGATGCGTGTGTCCGAGCTGACCAGCCTCAACCTGGACAGTGTTCAGATCGACGGCGACGGCTGCCGTGTTCGCTGCGTGGGCAAGGGTTCAAAGGAACGGGTTGTGCCCTTCGACTCGGCGGCTGGCGAGTCAGTGACGAGGTACCTCGTCGACGCACGGCCGGCTCTTGTACGAACGCGAAACGAACGCGCCCTCTTTGTGAACCGCCGGGGACAGCGCCTGACGCGCCAGGGCTTCTGGCTGATCCTCAAGAACTACGCCGCAGCCGCCGATATCAAAACCGCGGTTACGCCACACACGCTGCGGCACAGCTTCGCGACGCACATGCTGACCGGCGGCGCCAGCGTACGGAATGTGCAGGAGCTGCTGGGCCATGCCAATATCTCGACGACGCAGGTTTACACGCACCTGAGCGATCAGCATCTGCGCGACCAATTCGAGCGAACGCATCCCCGCGCTTAGACCGTGCAAATTGCGGTCATAGGCGGCAATACGGCGCCAGCGGAGATGGTCGAGCTCGCCGAGCGGGTTGGCACGCTGCTCGCAGAGGCCGATGCGACCGTAGTCTGTGGCGGCGGCGAAGGTGTCATGCTGGGCGTGTGCCGCGGAGCACGGAATGCCGGCGGACACACGATAGGCATACTTCCGGGTCATTCCGCAGCGGAGACACCACCTAACCAATTTGTCGAGTTCGCGGTCTATAGCGGGCTGGGCTATGCGCGCAACTCACTTGTCGCCCTTAGCGGAGAGGCCGTAATCGCAATTGACGGCGCTTTCGGTACCCTGTCCGAGCTGGCGTTCGCGCTCGTCTGGCAGATTCCGTTGATAGGTCTGCGCACGTGGGAGTTCAGCTATCCCGGGTTCGACCCGAACCTGGTTCAACGAGTCGAGACGGCTGATGAAGCGGTCGAGCTAGCTCTTCGCGCGGCGGCTTCCCGGCGGCGGGCTGTTGACTGCTGATGGGGTACAACTGAGCCTCGAAGGCATGCGGATAGATGGCATAAGAGGGCGAGAGGTACTGGACTCTCGCGGCAATCCGACCGTCGAGGTCGAGGTCACACTTGATGACGGATCCTCGGGTCGGGCGATCGTGCCATCAGGCGCAAGCACCGGCGTGCACGAGGCGGTCGAGCTCCGCGACAGCGACGCTTCCCGTTACGGAGGCAAAGGGGTGACCTCTGCCGTTCGCAACGTCGACGAGGTCATTGGGCCTGCGTTGCGCGGAAGAGAGGCAGGCGATCAACAAGGCATTGACGAAGCACTCGTGGAGCTTGATGGTACTCCCAACAAGAGTCGTCTCGGCGCCAATGCGATTCTCGGCGTCTCACTTGCCGTAGCTCACGCGGCAGCGGCCAGCGCCGAACTGCCGCTCTATCGATACCTTGCAAAAGGCGGGCGCGAGCCGCTGCTTCCGGTGCCAATGTTCAACATCTTGAACGGCGGCCAGCACGCCAGGGACTCCACAGACTTTCAAGAATTCATGGTGATGCCTGTTGGCGCGCCGACCTATAGAGAGGGTCTGCGGGCGGCCGTTGAGGTTTACCAGGAGCTCAAAGGCATCCTGGCGAAGGAGGGTCACTCCACCAACGTTGGCGATGAGGGAGGGTTCGCTCCGAGTCTTGCCAAGAACGAAGATGCCGTGGACCTCATCCTGCTGGCAATCCGCGGGGCTGGCTACGAGCCCGGTTCAGATGTTGTCCTGGCGCTGGACCCGGCAACCACGGAGTTGTACGAAGGCGGGAATTACATCTTGGGCACCGAGGGCCGGCAGCTCACTTCGCAGGAGCTGGTAGAGCTCTGGTCAGACTGGATAAGGCGCTATCCAATCGTCTCGATCGAAGACGGAATGGCTGAGGACGACTGGGATGGCTGGAAGATGCTGAACAAGCGGCTCGGCGATGGGGTGCAACTCGTGGGTGATGATCTGTTCGTGACAAACCCTGACCGACTTGCGCGAGGTATAGAGGAGCAGGCCGCAAATTCGATCCTGATAAAGCTCAATCAGATTGGAACTCTGAGCGAGACGTTGCGGACGGTTGAAATGGCAAGGGCGGCAGGCTGGACAACAGTGATCTCACACCGCAGCGGCGAAACGGAAGACACGACGATA
This sequence comes from Dehalococcoidia bacterium, assembly GCA_035711945.1. GTDB lineage: Bacteria > Chloroflexota > Dehalococcoidia > WHTO01 > WHTO01 > DASTBR01. The sequence goes on along the minus strand of DASTBR010000073.1, from coordinate 805 downwards.
GCCGACCTCGTAGTGGCTACGGGCGCGGGACAGGCCAAGTTTGGTGCACCCTGCCGAGGCGAGCGGCTAGCGAAATACAACCGACTCCTGCGCATCGAAGAGGAACTCGGCTCGGAAGCCCGATACGCAGGCCGCTCGGCGCTCAAGGCTGCCTAAACGGCTTGAGTTGACAAGCTTCGACCTCGGAGCGCGGGCAAACGATACTAGCCACGTGCAGCCGGGATCGCAGCACACCTGCGACGCGGACTGAAGGAGCAACAATGCCTCAACTTCCCGACATCAAGACGATTGGCGTGATGGGCGGCGGCGTCATGGGCGGCGGCATCTCACAAGTTTTCGCCCTGCACGGGTACGACGTGATCTGTCGCGATTTGACTGACGAGCTTAACGAGAAGACACGTGAGACGGTCATCTCCGGCCGATATGGCTATGAGGGCGGTATTGAACGTGGCAAGTTGACCCGAGAGCAAGTGGACCAGGCCCTAGCGAGGCTCAAGTTTGTGACTCGAGTTGAGGACCTGGCGGCCGTTGACCTGGTTGTTGAGGCTGTTCCAGAGGATCTCGAGCTTAAGAGGAAGGTCTGGGCTGAACTGGACCGGGTCATTAAGCCAGGAGCGATCTTCGCGACGAACACGTCGGGATTTTCGATTGAGCGCCTGGCAGCTGCGGTCGAGCGACGCGACAGGTTTGTGGGCATGCATTGGTTCAGCCCAGCGCCGGTCATGAAGCTGGTCGAGGTCATCCATGGTCCGGAAACGGCACCCGGGACGACAGACGCAATCGTCGCGCTTTGCGAGTCTTGTGA
>DASTBR010000072.1:0-6603 GCA_035711945.1 Dehalococcoidia bacterium | reverse complement strand
GAGGCCGCGTTGGAGCTGGCCATGCGCGGACTCGCCGCGAACAGTAAACCTTTTCGCGTTTGGACCAGCGGGCTGGGCATCTTCACCGAGCCGGTGCCCGTGCTCTACGTTGCCGTCGTCCGCAGCCTCGAGCTCTCGCGCTACCAGCGCTGGACCTGGTGGGAGGTACACCCGACCGCCAGCGCTCCGCTCGACCACTACCTGCCCGAGCGCTGGGTGCCGCACATCACGCTCGCCCAGCAGGGCCTTACCGCTGAGAAGCTCGCCGCGGCGGTCCAGGTCTTGGCGGGCCGCGACTTCCACTGGCCGATCGCCGTAGACAACGTCGTCTACGTCGATGGCTCGCAACCCGAGCATAAGCTTCGCCTGAGGCTGACCCTCGGTGAGAACGCGAGGGACTGATGGGCGAAGAGATGCACGGCGTTGTCGGCGTCCCCGACGCGAGACACGAGAAGCAGATCCGTGACCTCTGGGCCGGCATGGAGGCCGAGTTCGGCTGGCCGCCGGTCTCGGACACCCTTGTGCCCCACTTCTCCTATCACGTCGCGACCGACTACAACCTCGACCTCCTGCGCGAGCGGCTCGTAAGTCTCGCTCGCAGAACGAAACCGTTCGCCGTCGGCGTCGGTGGAATCGGCATCTTCACCGCGAACGACGACGGTCAAGAAATAGCCGTCTGCTATCTGCCGATGATTCGCAACAACGCCTTGAACGGTATGCATCACGCGGTCTGGACCGACCTCGCCGATACGGCAGGCGACATCAACGAGCGCTACGCCGCCGATGTCTGGGTGCCCCACATCACGGTTACGCCGGACGGCTTAACCCGCGAGGTTGTTCCCGCGCTGGCCGAGTTTCTGACACGGCAGCCGATCGACTGGGAGCTCCAGATCGACCGCATCACACTTCTCCACGACACCGGCCAGCGCCAGGAGCTCGTCTATCACGTGCTCTTCGGAAGCGGCGAGGTAGTGGACCCGTGAGCGAGCCGCGCCTTACACGCTGGGATGGCGACGGAACGCCCGCGGAGGAAGAGCTCGTACATCGCTTCCGGGTCGAGCACCTCTCGCCCTACAGCTGGTCGAACGGCCCGGGTGACACCTACCAGCCGCACAGTCACAGCTATCACAAGGTGCTCTACTGCCTGCGCGGCAGCATTGTCTTCCGCGTTCTGCCCGAGGGGACTGACTATCAGCTCACCCCGGGGGATCGCCTCGACTTACCGCCGCGCGTCGAGCACGCCGCGATTGTCGGAAGCCAGGGTGTCACCTGCCTCGAGGCGGCCCGCTAGCTCTTGACGCTAAACCGTTTCGGGCTCTGGCTCAGCCGCAGTCACTTGCGGCTGGACCGGGATATGGCGTCGGGTTGTCGGCATCACTTCTTCGTATACAGCCAGCGTTTCGTCCGCGGCGCGTCGCCAGTTGAACTTGCGCACGATATGCTCGCGGCCGGCCCTCCCAAAGCGCTCGCGCAGCACGGGGCTGCTAAGGAACATCGCGATCGCGTCCGCCAGCGCAACCGGGTTGCCCGGCGGCACCAGCCAGCCCGCCTCTCGGTCGGAGATGACCTCGGGAAACGCGCCGGCCTGGGTCGCTATCGTCGGCACCCCCGAAGCCATGGCCTCGGCCGCCGGGAAGCCGAAACCTTCGTAGAGTGACGGCGAGACGGCCAGCTCTGCCGTCCGGTAGAGCGCTGCCAGCTCGTCGCGGCTGACCCGGCCGGTAATGGTAACCCGGTCGTCCAGGCCCCACTTCGTCAGCAGTTCAGGCACCAGCTCGAGGTCTTCCTTTGCGCGGTCGACCAGGATCAGGTGGAAGTCCTCGCCCTCCCGTTGCAACAGCGAGAGTGCCTCGAGCAGGAAACGGACGCCTTTCTTTCGGTCCTCCGTGTTGCCGACGTAGATGATGCGTCCGGGCACTTTTTCTGCCATCGCGTCGGGCCTGAACTGATCGGTGTCGACGCCGTTGTAGACGATGCGCAGCTTGTCGGCGCGCGTGATCGGCACGGCACGCTCGATGGCCTGGGCTGCGCTTTGCGAAACAGTGATGATGCGGTCGAGTCGCGGCGTAACGATGTCCTGCATGAAGAACGGGTAGAACATCATCTGGTCGATGAACTCCAAAGGTCCCGCCGCCTGCGCAATCGCCTCCTCCCGGTCAATCTTCAGCGGATGGTGCAGGGTGGCAACCACGGGGATTCCCATGCGCTTCATAAGGAGCAGCCCGTAGCCAAGGTGCTGGTTGTCATGCACGACGTCGAAACGGTGACGCTTCTGCAGCGATCGCAGCCTGGCGAAGGCGCGGAACGAGTAGGCGAACATCAGCGGGAACATGCCCACTCGGGTCGTGGCGAACTCGTAGAAGTTGAGCGGCTTGAAGACCCGCCAGGGCCTGGGGTGCTGAGCGATCGCCTTCACAGGGTCGAGGAAGTAGTTGAAGGCTTCGACCTCGTGGACCGTCACGCGCTCGTCGAGGTCGAGACAGGGGGGCCCAGTGATGACGTGGACCTCGTGTCCCATGCGTACGAACTCCCGCGAAAGGTAGTCAACGTAGATCCCCTGGCCGCCCGAGTACATGTTGCCCATGTACATCAACATGCAGATCTTCATCGGGCAGCGGCCTCGCTCAGTTCTCTTGCGTCACTCTCAACTTCGACGGGCCGGGATCTGACACCCAGCTTGCGCCCGTAGGCAACGACGCTCTTGGGAAAGAACCAATCGCAGACGCGCTCGATGCGATCCCAAAACTTCGAGCGGCGGAACATCGCCGGCTCGATCACAACCTTCAGCCAGACGCGAGGCACGATGGCGCGGTCGTTCGGCAGGCCGTAAGCGCAGCGCAGGATCCACCAGATCGAGTGCAGGGCGTGCTTGTGGCGCAGGCTGAACAGCTTGAAGTCGGCCTCGCGGACCAGCTCCCCGAGAGCGCCCGGCTTGAAGATGCGGACGTGTCCGCCGGGAGCGTGCCAGTACTCCCACGAAAGCTTCCAGCACGCCATCTCGGGCAGCATCGCCGGCGTGCTTACGGCCAGGTTTCCGCCCGGCTTGAGGATGCGGTGCAGCTCGGCCATCGTCACGGCCGGGTCTGGGACGTGCTCGACGACTTCGGTGCAGATGATGTGGTCGAACGTGTCGTCAGGAAAAGGCAGGCGGTCACCATCCGCGAGCATGAAGTCGGCGTGGCCGAAATCGTGGCCGCCCTCCATCCACTTCAGCTCGAGCCAGCGCTCCCGGTTCTTCTTCAACTCCCCAGGGTCGAGGTCGATCGAGAGGACGCGGTGGCCCATGTAGCTGAGGTGGTGGGTGTGCCGGCCCTCACCGCTGCCGAGGTCGAGAATGCGGTCTCCGGGTTTGATGCGGAGCAGGTCGAAGTCGATCGTGAGTATTTCAGGGGTCCTTTGCGGAAAGCACCTGCACTTGTACGTCGCGCTGTCGGGGCCCGTCGAACTCGCAGAAATAGATGCCCTGCCACGTCCCAAGCGCGAGGCGCCCATCGCTGATTGGCAGGGTCTCGCTGTTGCCCGTAAGAGTGGCTTTTAAGTGGGCGTCGGAGTTGCCCTCGGCGTGGCGAAAGGCGGCATCCTGCGGGACGAGCTTTGCCAGGTGGCTGAGCATGTCGGACTGGACTGACGGGTCGGCGTTCTCGTTGACCGTGACGGCCGCGGTCGTGTGAGGCACGTGGACCAGTGCCACGCCTTCTCTGACGCCGCTGTTGCTGACGGCCTGCTGCACCTGACGCGTGATCTCGATCATCTCCTCTCGCCTCGTGGACTTGACGCCAAACCGCTCCATGCGTCTACATAAGCAAACGGCTCGCCGCTGCGAGCCGTTGAGCCAGCACATTGAGTCTAACGGCATAAGTATGTCCGGCAATCAAGAAAGCGAGCGCTTGCTCCCGACCGTTGGAGGCTGAAAATGGCTGACCTATCCGGCAAAGTAGCTCTGGTGACCGGCGCCGCGCGCTACCGCGGTATCGGCAGGGCGATCGCACTGCGGCTCGCTCAAGATGGCGCAGATGTCGTCGTCTCCGGCTCGACACGCGATCCCTCAACCTATCCAGCCCACGAGCGGGAGATGGGCTGGAAGGGACTTGCGTCCGTTGTTGAGCAAATCCAAGCGCTTGGCCAGCGCGCTCTGGCCATCGAGTGCGACGTCAGCAAACGCAGCGAAGTTGAGGTCATGGTTAGCCGGGCGGTGAAGGAGCTGGGTTCACTTGACATCCTCATCAACAACGCAGCCCTGCCGAGCCAGGCCGGCCAGGCCGACATCGTCGGCATGGATGACGCCGAGTGGTACAGGACCGTCGACGTCAATCTGAACGGCGTCTACCTGGTTACAAAACTCGCCGCAAAGGCGATGATCGACGGCGGCCGTGGCGGCCGGATCGTCAATATCTCGTCTATTGCCGGACGCCAGGGCGCACCTGCCTACGGAGCCTACACGGCGACGAAGTTCGCGGTGGTCGGGCTCACGCAGCAGCTAGCCATTGAGCTAGCGCCGCAGGGAATCCAGGTCAACTGCGTGGCACCGGGCTCTACTGACACCGACATGATGGACGGCACGTTCCAGCGGACCGACGCGCAGTTAGGTGTCCCGGAGGACACCGTGCGCAAGATGCTGATCTCGCGAGTGCCGATGGCTCGTCAGGGCCGACCCGAGGAGATCGCCGCGGTCGTGTCCTTCCTCTGTTCCGAGGATTCGAGCTACGTGACCGGACAGACGATCAACGTCGATGGCGGACTGAGGATGGACTAGCGAAGGCGCTGAGCTAGCCGTGCGCGGCGTTGTCGCCGGTAAGCACACGAGGCTCGCAGGCTGGGCCGTGTCCGACGCGCTGGAGCAGGTCCTCGTCATCCAGGCTCAGGCGGCGGGCCGAGGCGTTCTGCGCTTCCTCGAAGCGCTCCACCATCTCCTCGTAGGTGATCTGCCCCAGGTGCAGGGCGCTGATCCTGCCTTCCGGGTCGATGAAGTAACTAGTGGGCATCGTGAAGACCTTATACGCATCGACAATCTCCCCGCTGGGGTCGAGAGCAAATTCGGTGTAGTTCACACCGAGGTCATCGATGAAGCTTTTCGCCGGCCGGTACGCCTCCTGGTTGTTGGCCGCGATGACCACGAGTTCATCGCCGTACTCGGCCAGCAGGTCCTGCATCGCCGGCATCTCGGCCCGGCACGGACCACACCACGAGGCCCAGAAGTTCAGGAATACGACCTTGCCCCGGAAATCGCTCAACTGAAAGCGCTCGCCTTGGAAGTTGCTGGCAGAAAAGTTTGGCGCCAGGTCGCCGACCTCGATCCCAACCTTCTCAATTCGTTCAGTCCCGTCGTCGTAAAGCGCGCGGACCTCGAACTTGCGCTCGTCGCCCTCGCCGGTAACAACCTCCTCCTCGCCAGGAGCCAGGATGTTGGCTGAGTCGATAACTATCGTGTTGCCGTCGTCGGCTTCGATCGTCTCGCGGTCGTCGTCGCCGATGATGCCAAGGCCGAACGCGATGCCGATCCCGGCACCGACGATGGCGACAAGGCCGGCGACACGCAGAAGCCAGTTACGCAGGCCCTTCTCTTGCCAGGGGACTCTCAGAAGGCCAGCCTCCTCTCCTGCTCAAGCCACGGGATCGTGATCACGCCGGAAAGCTGCAGTCCCAGCACGATCAGAAGTACGCCTGCCACTTTTTCGAGGATGTCCTGCTGGTCGCGCAGCAGATAGCCGACGAGGCCGACGCTTGTGCCGAGGATGATGAAGACGAGCGAGAAGCCAAGCACGAAGGCCATAGCGTGCAGCAGCGGTGCGCGGGCATCGCTGAGGTTGCCCTCGGAATCGATCGTCGAGCCTGTCAGGTAGCCGAGATAGACCGGAATCATCGGCAACACGCAGGGCGAGAACACCGATACCAGGCCGGCGGCGAATGCTATCGCGACTCCGCTCAGCCCAATGGAGGCCTCGCCTTCCACCTGGTCGACCTCAGCAAAGGTGAAGAAACTGTTCAGATTGATCAGCGAGCCGCTGAAGATCAGGATGCCGATGAGGATGATCAGCGCGCCGCTTATGAACTCGATCGCGCCCAGATAGGGCGTAATGCGCCTGAGCACGCCGCGCGTCGTCGCGAAGAACGCGCCCATCGCCAGGAACGGTACTGAGAATCCGAGCGAGTAGACGGCCAGGAGAATGCCTGCTTCGGCCACGCCGCTGTTGGTCGCAGCGAGTCCCAACAGCGCACCGAGCACCGGCCCCACACACGGCGTCCAGCCGACGGAGAAGGCCGAGCCGATAGCGAGGGATCTGAGGTAGCCGGCTGGTCGGATTGAAGCGGATTGAGCCGCCGGCGTCGCGGCGCTTGTCATCACCATAAAGATACGGTTGTCGCGTCTCAGGCTGTCTCAGGATTCAGGAGTGCGTCTTCTCGATAAAGGCGTGCGCCTTTTGCGCGAACTCACGGCCAGCTGCCGGATCCTGGAGCTTGCCCGGCCACAGTCTCAACCGCCCGTCAGTTGCGTTCGGTACAAAGAGCTTGAACACCTTGCTCATCTCGCCCCAACCGGGCATCTTGACCGACACGTCAAGGCAGAGGGTCGGCACGGTGATCGATGGGGCTTCCTGGACAAGA
>DASTBR010000071.1:0-2528 GCA_035711945.1 Dehalococcoidia bacterium | reverse complement strand
CATCGTCAAGCTACTCAGCTCGGGTGACCACGTCGTCGCTGGCGATGATCTGTACGGAGGGACGTTCCGTCTATTGCGGCGGGTTTATGAGAAGTTCGGGATCGGACTGACCGTCGTCGACACATCCGATGCCGTGGCTCTTCGTGACGCGATGCGGCCGAACACGCGGATGGTCTGGCTGGAGTCACCATCGAACCCGCTGCTGAAGCTCACGGATCTCCGTGTGGCAGCGGAGATTGCGCACGAGCACAAAGCGCTGGCCGTGGCCGACAACACGTTCGCCACCCCCTACCTGCAGCGGCCGCTGGAGCTGGGCGTGGATATCGTGGTTCACAGCACGACGAAGTACCTCGGAGGGCACTCCGACGTGGTCGGCGGTGCGATCGTGGTCGACGATGGCGAGCTGGCCGAGCGGCTGGCGTTCCTGCAGAACGCCGCAGGCGGCGTGCCCGGGCCGATGGACTGCTTCCTGGTGCTGCGAGGGCTGAAGACGCTAGCAGTGAGGATGGACAGGCACTGCGACAACGCCGTGAGGATCGCTGAGCACCTGTCGCGACACGCGCAGGTGAAACAGGTCTACTATCCCGGAATCGAGTCTCATCCCTCGGCCGATGTCGCGGCGCGACAGATGGCCAGACCCGGCGGAATGATCTCCTTCGTGCTCAACGGGAGCGTCGAGGAAGCTAAGCGCCTGACCTCGATGACCAAGGTGTTCTCGCTGGCGGAGAGCCTGGGAGGCGTCGAGTCGCTGATCGAGCACCCGCCGACGATGACGCATGCCTCAGTGCCGCGAGAGCAGCGACTGGCGGCCGGGTTGGACGACGGGCTGATCCGGCTTTCGGTCGGAATCGAGGACGTCGAGGACCTGGTGGCCGACCTGGACCAGGCGATCGCCCGCTGCCGAACGGCCGCCGCGGCGACTGGCGTCGTGCGTTGAGCCGGCGACCGAGAATAGTGCTCGCGACGAGCGAGCTGATGCTGCAGTCGCGATTGAACGAATCACTAAGACAGCTCGGCTACGACGTCGTGATCAGCGAGAGCGCGGAAGCCGTGTCCGAGGCGCTGGCGGAAGGCCCCGAGGCGCTGATCGTGGACCTGCAGTCGGCAAACGAACCGCTGGAGCTCATCGGTCGGGCACGACGAGCCGCGATACCGGTGCTGGCTTACGGGCAGCATACGAAGGCCAACATCCTCAGGCAGGCACGCGACTCGGGCGCTTCGCTGGCCGTGCCACGGTCAGAGATCGTGGACGACCTGCCCGGGTTGCTGGCTAGGCTTTCTCGATAGTCGCGGTGAGGCCGTGACTCTCGAGGCGGTCACGGTAGAGCTCCGCGCGCTCTAGCGGACAGACGATCACCTGAGCCTGGCCGTGGTTGTGGGCCTCGTACATGATCTCGACGGCACGCTCGCTCTCGAGCTCGGGGACTGAAGTGAGCAGCGCGCGCACGACGTGGTCCATTGAGTTGTGGTCATCGTTGTGAAGCACGACTCGGTAGGGCGGGAGAATTGCCTCCTCGTCCTTCGTCCGGCGCTCGGGAGTGACCGTGACCACTAGACGATCATGCGCTTGCGCACGCGCCAGAGGGCGATCCAGTAGAAGATGCCAGCGGCGATGACGATCCAGAGGAAGTTCAGAATTAGCGTCCAGTCCCAGTCACCCGAGATCAGCCAGCGGTTGATCTCGACGACGTGTGTGATGGGCAGGAACCAGGCGGCGATCTGGAAGCCCTGGGGCAGGTCGTCGAGGGGAAAAAAGACGCCACCCAGGTAGAACATGGGCATGACGATGAGGCTGAAGAAGTACATCAGCTGGCTCATGGCGCGGACGTGGGCTGTGTAGCTGAGCGACATCGCCCCGAACATGAAGCCGTGGAGGAAGGCGAAGGGCAGCGTTAGCCAGAACAGTGGCGACTCGACAAGGTCGTAGAAGGGCGTGAGGACGAGGGCGACGAGGAGGATGTAGAAGGTGTTCAGTGCAGCGCGGCTGGCCGCCCAGATGATTTCGCCGGTGATGATCTCATCGATCGAGACGGGGGTGGCGATGATGGCGTCGAAGGTGTGCTGCATCTCCATGCGGGTGTAGGAGCCCCAGCCGCACTCGGAGACGGCGGCGAACATGGGGAAGACGGCGAGCAGACCGGGCGTGATGAACTGCAGGTAATCCTGGTCCTGGTCGAGCTCGACGAAGGTGCCGAGGCCCAGCCCGAGGCCGATCATGATGAGGACCGGCTCGACGATCGGCCAGGATAGCTCGGCCTTCCAGAGGTGCAGGAAGACGTCGCGGTTGCGGCGCCAGACGTGGACGCTGCGATGGGAAACGTCGGCGGCGAGCATTACTCGATCAACCCCCTTCCAGTTAGTCGCAAGAAGACGTCCTCGAGGCTGGCGCGGCGAGCGATGACTTCGGAGCCCAGGGCCTCAAGACCGCTGAAGTCCAGGTCATCGATACGGCCTTCGGTGCCGGCGTCGAAGAGGTAGATCGTGTCCTCGTGCTCTTCGAGCTCGTAGCCATTGCCGATGCTTTCGAC
>DASTBR010000070.1:0-2482 GCA_035711945.1 Dehalococcoidia bacterium | reverse complement strand
CGGCGTCCCAGTCCACATCGGCGTCGACGTGCCGTGTGATGCGGCGGACTTCCGCCGCCGGAGCTCCGGCCATCACCGTCTGCATGGTTTGATAGCCACTCTGGACGGAGTGACTGATGCGCCCCGCGAGCTGGACGGCCGATGCCAGGTCCTTCATTCCGAGCGAACGCAGCGTCGCTGGCGGCACGATCATCCCGGCCGTGACCAGGGACGCGACGTCGTTACGACTGGACAATGCCATCATCGCAACCGCGGTTGTGGCACCGGTCACCACGACGTTCGTTCCAGTCGTGATTCTGTCGCGGATGTGGTCAGCGACGGCCTGCCAGGTCGCCTCGTAGTCGGGGCCGTCCTTCATCGTCGGCCATTGGAAGATCTCGACCTCGTAGTTCGTGCGCAGATCCTCGATAAGGGTTCGGGTCGCCGGGATCATTTCGCAGACCCGAGGTGAGAACTGCCAGCTCGTGACGAAGAGAATGCGGGGCGCCATGGAGTCGCTTCTATGAAGCTCGGGCTTTGCGGTCTGGAGCGCTAGACCGAAACGTTGCTTGCCGCGGCCATCGCCGCCTTCCACTCGGCGGGCATTTCGTAGAAGCGGCCAGCGCTGAGCTCGTGGTCCTCGACGGGTATCCCCAGCGCCTTGAACTCCGTGAACAGTGCGGCATTGTCACCGACGAAGTGAATGGCGAGCATTCCGGCCGTGCGGGCGGCGTCGATGTTGCGCTGCAGATCATCGACAAAAACAGCAGCCTTCGGCTCTACTTGTAGCTGTTCGCAAGCAAGCGCATAGATACGCTGATCGGGCTTGGCCAGGCCGACGCGGGCCGAATTAGTGACGACGTCAAAGCGGTCGAAGATCTTCAGATCCTCCTGAAGCCGGCGCTCGAGCTGCTCGTCGGCATTGCTGAGAAGACCGATCTTGTAGTCGCCACGCAGGCGTGCCGCCAGGTTCAGCAGGTCCTCATTGAGCGCTCGTTTGTAAGCCCACCAATCAGCGATCGCTTCCGGCACTGGACGCCCGGCCGCTGCTTCGATTTCGCGCAGGACAGCTTGCTGGTAGTCCTCCAGACTGCCCACGCCAATCTCCCGTTGCCTCCACGTTTCATGACCCCAAAGCGCTGAGCGAAAGGAGCCCGGCTTCATGCCGTACTTCGTCTCGATCTCGGCCATCTTGTGCCAGCCCATGTCCAGGATGACGCCGCCGAAATCGAAGATGAGCGCTTTGATCTTCGCTTGCTTCAAGACACAGCCTTTCTATTGGAGAACGTTCTTCGTGAGATTGCGGACGGTGACAGGTTGAGCCGGTTTGCTATGGATTAAATCAGCCCTAGCGACTCGTCGCCCTTGTCCTCGCCCGCCGCAGCCAGGGCTTCGAAGTAGGCGCGGTCGCCGTCGCGGATGGTCTTGTAGCCCATGGCCAGAGACTGACGGGCCTTGAAGACCTTGATCAGCACGGACTCTCCCAGTTGGACGCCAAAACGGTTCGTCATCCCGCGCCGGATCCAGTAGTCGATAGCCAGGCACGCCCGCTCGTCAAGGTCGAGCATCGCGCTGTCCTGCTCCACGGCGAGCGCGAAGGCGACCTGGTCGTTGAGGTCCTTGGACGCCGGTGGGAACTGCCAGTGATCGGCGCCCGGGCCGATCTCGTGACGTACGTGCTCGTGGAGCAGCCAGAGCTCCTCCCGGGTGAACTCAACATTAAGCCGTTCCATTGGCTGGATCATACAAAACGCAGTTGGGTGGCTTTGGTTCCCCTTCAGGCCCGATAGCGGTTGGCGATCGGCAGGCGGCGGTCGCGGCCGAACGCGCGGGCGGTGATCTTGACGCCCGGAGGCGCCTGTCGCCGCTTGTACTCACTGCGGTTGACGAGGTCTAGGACGCGACGGACCGTTTTAGGCTCGAAACCCATGGCCACGATCTCGTCGTGACTGCGATCGTCCTCGACGTAGGCCTCGAGGATCGGATCGAGGACGTCGTACGGCGGAAGGCTGTCGGTGTCGTACTGATCGGGCCGAAGCTCTGCGGACGGCGGCTTCTCGAGGATGCTGCGCGGAATCACTTCGCGGCCGCGATCCGCGTTCAGCCAGTGGCAGATGCGATAGAGCAGCGTCTTGGGCACATCCTTTACCACTGCGAACCCGCCAGCCATATCGCCATATAGCGTGGCGTAGCCGACCGCCATCTCGCTCTTGTTGCCCGTGGTGAGCACGATCCAGCCGAACTTGTTCGATAGCGCCATCAGGTAGTTACCGCGGATCCTTGCCTGCAGGTTCTCCTCGGTTGCGTCCGGCGGCCGGTCGGCGAACGAATCTGATAAGGCGTCGAGATAGGCCGAGAAAGGGCCCTCGATCGGAATCGTCAAGAACTCGATGCCAAGGCTATCGGCGACGGCGCGGGCATCGGCGAGGCTGCCTTCGCTGGAATACCGCGAAGGCATAGCCACTCCAGTCACGTTCTCGGCGCCGAGGGCATCGGCGGCGAT
>DASTBR010000069.1:0-5103 GCA_035711945.1 Dehalococcoidia bacterium | reverse complement strand
GCGCTCGATCGGCTCGAGTCCGCGGAATCTGGGCCCGTTCAGGTAGCGCAATTGCTGCAGGGCCTTCGACTCTATCTGCCGCACGCGTTCGCGCGTCACGCCCAGCGCCTTGCCGACCTCTTCCAGTGTCCGTGTGCGCCCATCCTCAATGCCGAAGCGCAGAACCAGCACCCGCCGTTCCCGCTCACCCAGTGAATCCAGCGCGTCGCGCACCTGCTCCCGCAGCACCGTCCGCGCCGCCTCTTCTTCCGGCGACATCGCGTCTTCGTCGGTCAAGACTGAGCCAAGGTCGAGGTCTTCTTCCTCGCTGATCGGGCGCTCCAGCGAGATCGGCTCGCGGCGCGCCGCCTGCTCGATCTCTCGCACCCGGTCCTCGGTCATCTCCAGCGCCAGCGCCAGCTCCTGCACGGTGGGCTCGCGCCCCAGCATGCGGTGCAGGTCGCTCGACGCCCGCTTGTAGTGCCGGATCATATCGTGCATGTGCACCGGCACGCGGATCGTCCTCGCCTGGTCGGCGATCGCCCGCGTGATCGCCTGGCGGATCCACCACGTCGCATAGGTGCTGAACTTGAAGCCGCGCCGGTACTCAAACTTCTCGACCCCGCGCAGCAGCCCCGTGTTGCCCTCCTGGATCAGGTCGAGTAGTGGCAGCCCGCGGCCGAGGTAGCGACGGGCGATGCTGACCACCAATCGCAGGTTGGCCTGCGCCGCGTGCTGCTGGTTCTGGTGGCCCTGCCGCACGATGCGCTGCAGGCGCCGCGCCAGCGGCTTCAGGTCGACCTTCTCGACGTAGTCGGCAAGCTTCTTCGTCTTGGCGCCCTTGCGCGTCTCCTCCAACCGGTCGAGGAAGTCGAGTCCCGTGTCGCCGGGCAGTGTGCGTCGGATCTCGGGGCGCAGAATGTAGCCCGTGATCGAGAGCTTGAGCAGGACTTCCTCTACCTCGGGAACCTTGTACTTGGTCTTGCGTGCCAGCCGCTTGACCAGCGTCTCGTCGACCATGCGGTTGATCGCGTCGGCCAGCGGCTGGTAACGGATCGCATCAGCGGCCGACGAGCCTGCCGGCGGGGCATATTCCTTGCCGCCCTGGGCGACCAGCGCCAGCCCCTCCTCCAGCGTCTTTACCAGGTCGCGCCCCAGCACGGGGTCGGCCCAATCGGCAGCGCCGAGCTCAACGCGCTGGTTCTTGAGGTAGTCGGCCGCTTCGATTACCCGGAACAGCCGCACCTCATCGTCGGCCGTCAGCAACGGCGTGCGCGCCATCTCGGTCAGGTAGGTCCTGACCGAGTCGGCCAGGCCTTCGTCCTCTACAGCCTCGAGTTCTTCCTCTGCGGCCTCCTGCGAATCGTCGCCGTCGAGCTCGTCGTCGAGCAGGTTGTCAACATAACGCCTTACCATCTTGATTTACCTCCGCACACGCGCTCGCTCGGAAAAGAGTTCAGCTCCACGGGACCGCCGTTCAAAGCCAAAAAAGCCCCCGCTCCGCGAGGGCCAATCGAGAAGAGCCAAATTTCGCCGCCTAACTGATAATACGCTATTCGCTCCAGCTTGGCTCGCATGTTCTGCGTCAATTTCGCACAAAACTACGGCCGCGCCAGCAAGCCGGCCGTCGCCTCTCTTATGACCTCGAGGCAGGTGTCTACCTTCACTCCAACGCGCGCGAGGTCTGCGAGATTCGCCTCGTGCACGTCCTCGCGCTGTGATGCCGTGCCGTCTCGAACCACCGTCACGTCCAGGTTGAGACCCAGCGCGTCGTAGGCTGTAGCCCGCACGGCATCGGGCAGGTCGGCCCCGGCCAGCACCAGGCGCCTGATTGAGCGGTGGGCAATCGTCGCCTCCAGGCCCGTCATCTGAAACGCGCTCCACAGCGGCCGCGTGAAAACAGACTCCTTCTCGACCGGTCGCAGCTCCGCGACGATCGCCGCTCCGGCGCTGCCCTCAACCAGGAAGCCGCCCGACTCGAAGAACGCCTTCTGCCTCACCTTCTCGACGTCGCTACCGTCGCTCTGGTAGGCCCGCTGGGCGTGCAGGACATGCAGTCTCTCCCGTCGGAACGCCTCCAGCAGGGCAGCTATCCGTGTAATCGACCCAGCGGCCCCCGCCACCGCCGCCGGCCCGCCCGGCTCGACGATGTCGCTCTGCATGTCGATAACAAGCAGAGCCGTCCCTGAGGCCACCTGGCGATAAAGACTAGACGGCGACGCCGATTTCGTCGCGTACCTGGTGCGCCGCGTCCACCATGTTGGTCAGCTGCGCCCGCGCCTCATCGGTCGTCCGCGTCTTCAACCCGCAGTCCGGGGTGACGAAGATCTGCTCCGGCCGCAGCACGTCCAGCGCCTTGCGGATCCCGGACTTCATCTCATCCACAGGCGGTACACGATGGCTGTGCACATCGAAGACGCCAAGGCCAATCTCCTTGTCGTAGCCCTCCTCGCGGATCTTGTCGAGGAGGTCGTAGTCGCTGTTCGCCATCTCCAGGTCCAGCTGATCGACCGGCAGCTTTAGAAGCTCACGATAGGCCGTGATGAAGTCGCCGTAGCACATGTGTGATATCGTCCGCGCCTTCAAGCCATCAGTGACGATCGCCATCGCCTCCAGCAGGATCGGCAGGTCTTCCATCCGCGTCGAGGCCGCCGGCTCGTCGATCTGGATGTACTGCGCGCCGGCCTCTTCGAGTACCTTCGCTTCCTGGTGGATGACCTCGGCCATCGCCAGCACGGCGTCGCGCCGCGTCGGATATTGCTCGTCAAACGACCATTCGACGATCGTGTAGGGCCCCGTCAGCATCCCCTTGACCGGCTTGTCGGTCAGGTCCTGGGCGAACTGCCACCACTCGAGGGTCATCGGGCGCTCCCAGCGCACCGCCTCCAAGATCACCGGCTTGTGGTAGTAACGGTTGCCGTACGAGCGGACGAGGCCACCGGTGCGCATTCCGGGCAGGCGCTCACCGAAGTAGCCGACCATGTCCCCGCGCTCCATTTCGCCGTGCACGAGGATGTCCAGCCCCAGCTCCTCCTGCAGCGTGATGATCTCGCGCGTCGCCTTCCTGGTCAGCTCGGTCAGCTCACCCTCGCCCAGTTTGCCCGCGGCGTACTGGGTGCGCACTTTCGTTAGATACCCGGGCTTCGGAAAACTGCCTACGGTCGTCGTCAGCAGTGCGTCGCTCATGCCGCCACCTCCTGGCCGCGCCGCGCCACGGCGACCATCCGCTGTAGCTTTTCGAGCGCGCGCTCGCGGGGCAAAAACTCGAGCCCCATGTTCGGGCTTATCTCCAGTCGCTCCGACGGAATGGTCTGGGCCAGCCTGCCTATCCGCTCGGATAGTTCGTCTTCGCTCTCCATTCGCGTGTTACGGGCGTCGACGATCCCGGCGCAGATCGTCTTTTCCGGCTGCACCGATTCCAGGGTTTTGAAGTTCGCCGGACCCATCACGAAGTCTAGCCCGATGGTGTCCACCGGCAGCTCGCAAAGGGCGCCCAGGATCCCGTCTACGTCGCCGTAGTAGTAGTTCACCTGCTTGCGGCTGGACACATCGGCGAACGCTTGCGCCGTCGCCCGGGCCGCCAGACCTACGTCTTCCTTACGCTTCGTCAACACCGGATCGTTGAGCTGAATCACCGGAGCGCCGGCCGCTGCCAGCGCCCGCGCTTCCGCGTTCACGGCTGTTGCCAGGTCCATGACCAGGCTCTCGAAGCGCTCCCCGTAGTGCTCGTCGATCGACAGCCGGGCCAACGAGTACGGTGCCGGAAGGATCGCCTTCACGGGGCGCGACGAGCTGGCCGCCGCGAACTCGTAGTCGCGCACAGTGGCCGCCTTCTCCCAGGCCACCGGGCCCTTGATCACAGGCTGCCGGTAATAGGTGTTGGTATCGAAATAGCGAAAGAGCCCGTTCAGAGTCACGCCCTGGAGGCCGCGGGCGAAGTAGGTCACTTCGTCGTCCCAGCGGATACCGCCGTCCGTGATCACGTCCAGGCCGGCATTGACCTGTTCCTCGATCACCTCGACGGTCACTTCGTCCTTCAGGGCATCCACTTCCTCGGCGCTGACCTGCCCTCGGTCAAGCTTGTTGAGGGCGTTGCGCAGCCGCGCCGGACGGGGGCGGTTGGGGACCTTCGGATAGCTCCCCGAGACGGTCGTGATCATGACCAGCAGGCGGTCCTTTCGAAACAAGAAACAGGGGTCGCGAGGGCGACCCCTGACGCTCTGTTGCAGAGTGCTCTGATTCTAAGGCTGGTTTCAGACCCCGATCAACAAACCAGCGTGCTGACGAGTTTGCAACACGTTCTATTCGCTTGAAACGTCCCTGAAAGGTCGGCGCACAAGGCTCCTGACGAAGATCTCTGTGGGAGGGACCACCTGCAAGAGCCCACGACCCGCACCAAAGAGCAACAGAAATCCCACGGCGTAGTACCCGAAGCCCGGCCCACGATCCTCGTAGTTGAAGACGACGAGCGCATCCAGCGGCTCGTCGAGCTCGTCCTGCGCGGGGAGGGTTACAGCGTCCTGCAGGCGGGCGACGGCCGCCAGGCCCTGGACATGATCGATTCCGCGAAACCGGACCTCGTTCTGCTCGATCTCATGCTGCCGGTTCTCGACGGCTGGGCCCTGCGCGAGCGTCTACGCCAGCGGCCGACAACCTCAGACATTCCAATCATCCTCATGTCGGCGGTGCGGAACCTGCCTGAGGCCGCCCAGGAGCTCGAAGTCGCCGACTACCTCAGCAAGCCCTTCGAAATCGACGACCTTGTCCGCTCCGTGCGCCGCCGTCTCGACGACCTCAATTAGTCGCGGCCATCGTCCACCAGCGCTGCGCCTGCTGGTTCTTGAAGCGCGTCGCGATCGCTGCGGCCTCGACACGCAGAAGGTCTCGCTCGATCTCCAGTTGACGGTTGATCGTCGGCGCCTCGAGCACGCTCTGCTTCGAAGCATTGGCCGACGATAAGCGCGCGCCAACGAAGTTGATCAGTGCCTCGGGTTCATCGGGCACGTCCATGCTCCTTACCCACTGCCCGGTCAGTGCCAGGGCCGTGCCGCCGAAGCTCCTGTACAACTTCTGCACTTCGTCGACGAGGCCGTCGTTGGCCTGTCCTTCCTCGTAGGACAGCGG
>DASTBR010000068.1:0-7733 GCA_035711945.1 Dehalococcoidia bacterium | reverse complement strand
GTCTCGATGTGCAACTACCGCGGCAATCGCCTCGTTTGCGAGGCAGCCGACCGCGCCATCCAGGTTCACGGCGGCATCGGCTACACCCGGCACAAGCCGTTCGAGCACATCTACCGCCACCACCGCCGCTACCGCATCACGGAGGGCTCAGAGGAGATTCAGATCCGCCGCGTCGCCGGCATCATGTTCGGCCGCGAAGCCAAGCGTTAGTCGGCGGGCGCAGTTCAAAGAAGTCCTTCGTTGGTTAGGATGACCTTACCGGGGGTCGTCCTTTGCAAAGAGTTCCTATCCGCTTGCTCGGCTTCCTCCAGCCGTACAAGCCACGCGTCGCGCTGACTCTTTTTCTGGTCATCGCTTCCAGCGGCTTCGTCGTCCTCCAACCCCAGGTAATCGCCTGGGGCATCGATTTCGGGCTCGATCCCGAGTTTCAGGACGGCGAGCTGACGGCCGATGGCGACCGCACGCTGCTCTGGGTAGCCGGAGGAGCGCTCCTGGCTGTTGCCGTGGCCAGGTCGGTCCTCGCCTTCGGCCAGCAGTTCATGTCCGAGTGGCTGGCCCAGCGCGTCGCCTACGACGTCCGCAACAAAATCTACGACCGTCTTCAAAACCTCTCCTTCGCCTACCACGACCAGCAGGCCACCGGTCAGCTGATGTCGCGCGCAACGCAGGACGTCGAGGGCATTCGCCTCTACATCCAGATGGGCGCCCTGCGCTTCATCTACGTCATCCTCCTCCTGGTCTTCACCGCGGCTGCGATGTTCATCGTCAACTGGCAGCTCGCCCTTGTAGCCTGGGCCTTCATGCCCTTCATCGCCTGGCGCTCGGTGACCACGACCATGCAGTTGCGGCCCATCTGGATCGAGATCCAGGCCGGCATCGGCCGCATGGGCACGGTCCTCCAGGAAAACCTCTCAGGGATGCGCGTCGTCAAGGCCTTCGGTCGCGAAGAGGCAGAGGTCGCCAAGTTCGACGCCGAGGCGCGCCAGAACTTCGACAACGCCTACGAGGCCAGCCGCCTCCAGTCCTTCAACGCGCCGATGCTCACCGGCATCGGCATGGTCTCGATCGTCGCCACCATCTGGTACGGCGCGGTCCTGATCGACAGCGGCTCACTCAGCGTCGGCGAGCTCACCGCGTTCGTCACCTACCTAACCCTCCTCCAGCTCCCGGTGCGCAGTCTCGGCTGGATCATGATGATCTATGCCCGCGCCGACTCCGCCGGCACCCGCGTCTACGAGATCCTCGACGCCGAGTCCGCCATCCAGGAAAAGCCCGACGCCGTAGACCTCACGAACGTCAGCGGCCACGTCCGCTTCGAGGACGTCTCCTTCTCCTACGAAGCCGCGTCACCCGTCCTGCGCGAGGTCGACATCGACGCCACCCCTGGCAAGCTCGTCGCCCTGCTCGGCCCAACCGGGAGTGGCAAGACGACGATCGTAAATCTCATCCCCCGCTTCTACGACGTCACAGGCGGTCGCATCACCATCGACGGCCACGACGTTCGCGACCTCAAGCTCGACTCCCTGCGCCGCAGCATCGGTATCGTCCAGCAGGATCTCTTCCTCTTCTGGGCCACGATCCGCGACAACATCGCTTACGGCTCGCCCGACGCCGGCGAAGAGGACGTCGTGCGCGCGGCGAAGATCGCGCGTATCCACGACTTCATCGAGAGCCTGCCCGAGGGCTACGACACCTGGGTCGGCGAGCGTGGCGTCACCCTGTCCGGCGGCCAGAAGCAGCGCGTCTCGATTGCTCGCACTCTCCTGATTGACCCGAAGATCCTGATCCTCGATGACTCGACCTCCAGTGTGGATACGCAGACCGAGTACCTGATCCAGGAAGCGCTCGGTGAGCTGATGCGCGGCCGCACGACCCTCGTCATCGCCCAGCGCCTGCGCACTATCAAGCAGGCCGACGAAATCCTCATCCTCAAGGACGGTGAGATCGTCGAGCGCGGACGCCACGGGGAGCTCCTCGAGCGCGAGGGGTTCTACCGCCAGATCTACGAGCTCGAGCTCAAAGACCAGGAAGAAGCGTTCGAGAAGCTGCGTGTCGAGCAGGCCGCCAACCGCGACGCCCTCGAGGCAGCGCCCGTCGGAGGCGGCGACTGATGGCGATATTTGGCGGCCCCGGCATGAATATCGGCCATCCGCGTATGCCCACCACCGGCGGACACCGCTCCCAGCGCCGCCAGGCCGGGGGTCTGGGGGTGTCCCCCAGCATCGTCCGGCCGGCGAGATCTGCTTCGTATGCGGCGAATCCCGGCACGTTCCGGCCCTGGACGGGTCTCGTCACGCTCAGCCTCCGAGGGGCTAACTGATGGCGATATTTGGCGGCCCCGGCATGAACATCGGCCACCCCCGTATGCCCACAACCGGTGGCCATCGCTCTCAGATGGACTACTGGGACGACGAAGAGTACGGCAAGATCTACGACCACGGCGTCGTTACCCGCCTCTGGCCCTACTTCAAGCCTTACAAAGGCAAGGCCCTGCTGGCCGCCGTAGGAATGGTCGTCTTCGCCGTCACCTCCTACACCCAGCCCATCTTCCTGGCCATCGCCATCGACGACTACGTGGCCAAAGGCGACGTCTCAGGGCTCACTCCGCTCGCCATAGGCTTCCTCGTCCTTGCCCTGGTTTCCTGGCTCGCCTACTACGTCCAGCAGGCCGCCATCGCCTGGGTCGGCCACCGCATGCTCTATCAGTTGCGCGTCGACATGGTCCGGCACATGCAGAAGCTCTCCCTCAGCTTCTACCACCGCCACGAAGTCGGCCGCGTCATGTCCCGCGTCCTCAGCGATGTACAGGTCATGCAGGAGCTGATGACCAGCGGGCTGCTAACGATCCTGGCCGACGTCCTCGGCCTCTTCATCATCATCGGCATCCTGCTCTACGCCGACGTGCCACTTTCCGTGGCCACCTTCGCCGTCGTCCCTCTGATGGTCGTCGCCATGATGGTCTGGCAGGCCCGCGCCAAGGAAGCCTTCGTCCGCGTGCGCATGGCCATCGCTATCGTCAACGGCAACCTGCAGGAGAACGTCTCCGGCGTGCGCGTCATCCAGAGCCTGGGCCGGGAGGAAGAGAACTTCCGCCGCTTCCAGAGCGTCAACCGCGAGAACCGTAACGCCAACGTCGACGCCGCCCGCCTCACCGCCGCCGTCATGCCTCTCGTCGAGATGAGCGTGGCCGTCTCGACCGCGCTGATCATCATCTACGGCGGCTATAGAGTCCTCGACGGAGCCATTGGCGTCGGTGTCGTCACTGCCTTCACCCTCTACGTTCAGCGTTTCTTCGAGCCGATCCGCAACCTCGTCTTGCAGTACACGCAGGTCCAGCGCGCAATGGCCGGCGGCCAGCGCGCTTTCGAGGTCCTCGACACGCAGCCGGAGATCGAGGACGCGCCCGATGCCGTCGACCTCGAGGATGTTCGCGGCGAGGTCGTCTTCGACAACGTCTCGTTTGAGTACATCGAGGACGTCCCGGTGCTCCAGGACATCAACCTCCACGTCGAGCCGGGCGAGACGATCGCCCTCGTTGGCCCGACCGGCGCCGGCAAGACCACGATCACGGCCTTGATCGGCCGCAACTACGACGTCACCGGCGGCGCAATCCGCATCGACGGCGTCGACGTGCGCAAGATCTCCCACAACTCACTGACCCGGCGCATGGGCGTAGTCCTTCAGGACGCCTTCCTCTTCTCCGGCACCGTGCGCGACAACCTGACCTACGGCAACCCTGACGCCTCCGACGAAGCAGTGATCGAGGCCGCCACCGCCGTCGGCGCACACGAATTCATCAAGCGCCTCCCCGAGGGCTACGACACGGTCCTTCACGAGCGCGGACAGAACCTCTCGATTGGCCAGCGCCAGCTGCTCAGCTTCGCCCGCGCCGTGCTCGCCGAGCCTCGCATCCTCATCCTCGACGAGGCCACGGCAAACGTTGACTCCTACACCGAGATGGTCATTCAGAACGCCCTCAAGACCCTCCTCAAGGGCCGTACGTCGTTCGTCATCGCCCACCGCCTCTCGACGATCCGCCAGGCCGACCGCATCCTCGTCGTGGACGAAGGCCGCATCCTCGAACAGGGGCGGCATGAGGACCTGCTCGCACTTGACGGCGCCTACGCTCGCCTCTACCGCATGACCTACGAACAGCACCCGACCGGCAATGGACACCAGGAGCAACCCCTCGCCATCGCACCTGCCGCCACCAGGCAGACCGAGCTCAGCGGCGCCTGACTCGCTGTCGGAAAATTGACACTGCTTTTGTCCACCCCCTGACAGACTCGCTTTCCCCCTGGGCAGAGGATGACTCTGACCAAACGACGCCCTCCGGGGCCAAAAAGGGGAATGAAATGAACGACTCAAAGATGACAGGCGGCGAGGTAGCAACCGGTTCAACCGGCCCGCGCCTCTCGGTTCGCGCAGTCGTCGCCACGGCCATCGTGGGCGTCGGTATCGCGGTCGGCGTCCTCTTCGCGACGGGCGCCTTCGACGATGACTCCGGCTCCGGCGCCTCAACAAACACGGTGACGACCTCGACCGTCGACACCGCTGGCAGCCCCGGCGCCATCAGTGAAATCGAGCTGCGCAGCATCGAGCTGAAGCAGGTCTTCCAGGAGCAGCCCGCAGTCGTGGCAGTCTCGCCGGCGACTGTCGAAGGCAAGCTGGCGCAACTCGACGCGGCGGCAAACGAGGCCTTCTGCCAGAGCTGTTTCGACCAGTGGAAGGCAGACCAGGCGGCCCAGGAGCGGGCTGACCAGCGCATGGCTGACAAGCTCGCCCAGATGGACGCTTACGACGCAACCTTCGGGCTCCGCTAAACCAACCTACTCCGGGCTACGGCCGGCCGATCGGTGTCCCCCGCGGCCGGCCGTACGTTTGTCTAGTCCCGGAACGGCCTCCGCACCAGGTCCAGCAACCGATGAATCAACGAGACCCGGCGCGACTTATCCAGGAACTCCGGGTGTTCCATGTGCAGAGCATCGGCTGTGCCACTCCCTTTGCTCTGCACCGTAATCACATCGGACGGCGCATCGTCGCCGATCACTTCAATTTCGTCTGTTCCCTTTCTGCGCATCCTTGTCATAGTTGCTGTCGGTCGCACCGCCGCCGCTGTCAAAGACCAACGACCCTGCTTCTCCGCTCCAGCCGCAGTGTATCGCGCCACACGCCGTGCAGTTGGCCGATGCGCTCATTGCGACCCACATCGCGAAAACCGAAGCTGCGGTGGAGCCGCAGGCTCGCCTCGTTCTCAGGGAAGATACCGGCCAATAGCGTCCACATCCCCTCCGCTTCCGCCGACTCGATCAGCGCGCCCAGCAGCGCTCTCCCCACGCCGCGTCCGCGGGCCGTCTCGGCGATGTAGATGCTGGTTTCGCCGACGCCTGTGTAGCACTCACGCTTGGAGTGCCGCTTCAGAACCGCCCAGCCGACTATTGCCGAGCCGCCGTCTCTCGCGACCAACCGGCTGTGCGCGAGCGTGGCCTCGTCCCAATCCGACCAGGCCGGCGCCGCGAGGTCGAACGTTGCGTTGCCCGTCGCGATTCCCTCGCCGTAGATGCGGCGGACCTCCGGCCAGTCTGCATCGGTCATTGGGCTGACGGTCACGCTCATCCCAGCAGTATCGACAGCCAGTGTTTCCGCCGTGTTTCGCCGGGCTGCTCCGCGTCAGAAAGTGTCGCCCTGGCCGCTGGGCTTAGCCCTTGACAGGCAGAACATATGATCTTAGACTGGCGATACTGTAGGGGCAGGTATCGTTTTGAACACACGACCCGCCCGCTACCCAACCCGGATACCTGCCCGGCTTCTCAGGGACGGGAGATGACCCAATTTCCGGCCCAAACAAAGAAAATCGAATCTGAACTCGACATAAGTGGCACAAATTAAGGCACTCTAACTGTTTCTAACCCTGTCTAACTCGGGATAACTCGCTCTAAGTCGTCCGCATCGACCCGCTATTCGACCAGCCAGGCGTCGATCGCTCGGCCATAGTCCAGCAGCTCGTCAGGAGTGAAGAAGATCTCCAGCTCGCGCTTTGCTGACTCCGGCGAGTCCGAGCCATGGACAAGGTTGCGACCCATGTCGATCCCAAGGTCGGCGCGGATCGTCCCCGGCGCGGCCCTCTGCGGGTCCGTCGCCCCCATCACCTGTCGTGCCGCCTGGATCGCGCCCGGACCCTCGAAGGCAGCCGCGATGATCGGCCCCGAGGTAATGAACGAAACCAGGCCCTGGTAGAAGGGTTTGCCTTCGTGCTCCGCGTAGTGACGCTTGGCCATTTCGTCGCTCACCACAAGTAGCTTCAGGCCCGCGATCCGCAGCCCGCGCCGTTCGAGCCGCGCGAGGACCTCGCCGGCGAGACCGCGCTGCAGCGCGTCCGGCTTAACGAGCACCAGGGTGCGTTCGGTCTCGGGCATTCCGGGCGATTCTACGCGACTGTCTGCTAAGCCTCTGACCCGGGCTCCTGCACTGGACTCCGCAGGTAGACCGGAAGGAGCGCCTGCGGCTCCGTCGTTGCTCCGTCGGCCACCGTTCTCAGACCCAGTTTGGCGACCAGCAACGGCCGTCGCTGGCCGCCGATCCCGCCCCAGGCCTCGTGGCCCTCGGCCCGCAGCTGCACTAGCTGCTCGTCCTCGATCTCGCCGCTGACCAGTGCTGCGGCTGGCAGGAGACTGGCCAGTCCGTCTATCGGGATGAGCCTTGCGGCGAGCAGTTCTTCCGGGTTTTGCGTCGTGCCTCCGTAGACCGCGACAGCCAGGTCCTTCCGGCCCGCGCGATGGACCGCGCAGACGGAACGTCTGCCGTTCAGCCAGCCGGCCGCGTCGGCGAACAGCCTGTTTACGCCGACAGCGCCGATACCCAGCGCGTAGGCCAGCGTCTTGGCGACGCTGACACCGACGCGCAGGCCGGTATAGCCGCCTGGGCCAATCGTCGCCACGATCAGCGTCAGCTCATCTTTTGCCACTCCGTTCACGTCGAGGAGTTCGTCGATCGCTGGCATCAGCTCAGCCGAGTGGCGGCGCGAGGCATACCAGCGTCGCTCGTGAATGAGGTTTCCCTCTTTCGTCAGCGCCAGGCCGGCGTAGTCGGAGGCCGTGTCAATCGTTAACTCGATGCAGCCTCCTCTGCCGCCTGCAAGAGATGGCGATACCGCTCACCGGCAGCTGTGAACGACAATCGCCGCTCGCTAACGCCCGCGTGCTCAAAGTCGATTTCCAGCCGCTCGTCCGGCAGCTCTCGCAACCCACGCTCGGGCCACTCTACCACCAGGACACCGTCGATCGTGTAGTCGCCGAGCGCCAATTCGGCAACCTCTTCAGGCGTGGTCAGGCGGTAGAGGTCGGCATGGTAAAGTCTCAGGCGCCCGCCGTACTCGGCGACAAGGATGAACGACGAGCTCTTGACCGGATCAGCCACGTCGAGGCCGCGCGCCAACCCCTGCGTGAAGCACGTCTTGCCACTGCCCAGCTCGCCTCGCAGCAGCAGCACGTCGCCCGCGCGTAGGCTCTTCGCCAGGCGCGCGCCGATGGCAGCCGTCTGCTCGGGGCTCGTGGAGAGATAGGCGCGGGCCACGACTCCAGTCTCGGTTACTGGCGCGGTACCGACCGAGCGGGTCGCCGCATTTAATCTAGCGATATGCGCGTGGTCGTCGTCGCCGACATCCATTCGAACCTCGTCGCCCTCGAAGCTGTCCTCACTCACGCCGAGACGGGTGGCCCGATCGACCAGCTCTG